>JAFAMV010000004.1 GCA_019233055.1 Curvibacter sp. | reverse complement strand
CGGTGCAGGCACGCACCCCCACCCCGCCGCCGGCTCCGCAGCCTCTGGCCATCGCCGACCCCACGCCCGCGCCCAATGCGCCCACCGGCGTGACCACGCCCCAGCCACCGGCCCCGCCGATCGCGGCCCCGGTGGCGGCCGCCCCCGCCGCCCCGCCGGCGCCGCCAGCCCCGCCCAAGGTCGAGCTGCCCACCAGCGACGCCGACTACCTGCAGAACCCCAAGCCCGCCTACCCGGCCATCAGCAAGCGCCTGGGTGAGCAGGGCAAGGTCGTCGTGCGGGTGCTCATCGGCCCCGACGGCCTGCCGCAGAAGGCCGAGATCAAGCAGTCCAGCAATTTCGACCGCCTCGACCAGGTGGCGCTGGCCACCGTCATGCGCTGGCGCTTCGTGCCCGGCAAACGTGGCGGTGTGCCCGAGGCCATGTGGTGCCAGGTCCCCCTCAATTTCGTACTTGAATAATTCACGGAGTCTTTCTGCAATGGAAACCGAATTCGGCCTTGCCCATGTCTGGTCCCAGGGTGACATCGTCACCAAGACCGTCGCCCTGCTGCTGCTGGCCATGTCGCTGGCCTCGTGGATCGTGATCATCCTCAAGGCCCTGGACATCTTCCGCTTCCGCAAGCTCGCCCAGGGCTCGGAGGACTTCTGGCACAGCGAAGATTTCGCCGCCGGCCTGTCCAAGCTCGGCAGCGACGACGAGAACCCCTTCCGCCTTCTGGCCATCGAAGGCCGCGAGGCCTCGGCCCACCACCGCAACACCAAGGCGCACCTGCACGACACGCTGGACGTGAGTGACTGGGTGACGCGCTGCCTGCGCAACTCCATCGATGCCTTCACCGCGCGGCTGCAGGGCGGCCTGGCCATCCTGGCCTCGGTGGGCTCGACCGCGCCCTTCGTCGGCCTGTTCGGCACGGTCTGGGGCATCTACCACGCGCTGCTGGGCATCGGCACGGCCGGCCAGGCCACCATCGACAAGGTGGCCGGCCCGGTGGGCGAGGCGCTGATCATGACCGCGCTGGGCCTGGCGGTGGCGATCCCGGCGGTGCTGGGCTACAACGCCCTGGTGCGCGGCAACAAGGCCATCCTGCACAAGCTCAACAGCTTCGCGCACGACCTGCACGCCTACTTCGTGACCGGCGCGCGCGTGAGCGGCACTTCGGCCACCGTGGTGCCGATGAAGAAGGGGGTCTGAGATGGCTTTCGGAGGACAGGATGAGTCCGATGAGGTGATGAGCGAGATCAACATGACGCCGCTGGTGGACGTCATGCTGGTGTTGCTGATCATCTTCATCATCACCATTCCCGTGATGAAGCACTCGGTCAACGTCGACCTGCCGCGCGCCAGCAACCACCCTGAAGAGGCCCGGCCCGAGACGATCCGGCTGTCGGTGGCGGCCGACGGCAGCTACTACTGGAACGAGAACCGCATCGCCGACGCCGAGCTCGACCGCCTCATGGCCGCGAGCGCCGCCAAGGAGCCGCAGCCCGAGCTGCACATCCGGGGCGACCGCGAGGTGCGCTACGAACGCGTGGCCCAGGCCATGGCCGCGGCCCAGCATGCGGGCCTCAAGAAGATCGGCTTCATCACCGAGCCCAGGTCCTGAGCCCGCCCCTTCGCCTGAAAAAAAACCGCCTCATGCGGGCGGTTTTTTGCGGAGGCTGTGACGCTCAGAGACCGAGCGCAGCAATCCCGGCCTTGGCGATCTGGGCATCCTCGGTCGACTTCACGCCGCTGACGCCGACGGCGCCGATGCAGTGACCGTCCTTGAGGATCGGCACCCCCCCTTCGAGCACACCCTTGATCTCCGGCACGCTGAGGAAGGCGTAACGGCCACCGTTGATGATGTCCTCGTAGCCCTTGCTCTCACGGCGGCCCAGCGCCGAGGTATGGGCCTTGGCCGGGGCGATGTGCGAGGAGATGGCCGGCGCGCCGTCCAGGCGCTGCAGCCAGAGCAGATGGCCGCCGTCGTCCACGATGGCGATGGTGACGGCCCACTGGTTCTTCAGCGCCTCGGCCTCGGCGGCTGCGGCAATGGCCTTGACGTCGGCGAGTTCGAGAACGGCTTTGTTTTTCATGACGATGACTTCCTGAAACAGAGAAAACGTCAAGCTTAGCGGCAGTCCCGGCACCGACTCCACTGCCTGGTGAAAAACAGTCTTGCCTGCCGTGTATTTGCATCCTGTCACCAGGCCTTTAAATGAGGACCGCCGTCCCCACCTAGAATGGGCATCCGCCAATGCGGCTTTTCAATGGAGCTCGACGCATGAACCAACCCATCCAGGACATCCGCTATTCGACCGGCTACGGCTCGGCGTATTCCCAGGAACAGCGCCAACGGGTCCTGCGCAACACCTACTGGCTGCTGGCCCTGAGCCTCATCCCGACCGTTCTCGGGGCCTGGGTCGGCGTTGCCACCCAGATCACCACCGTGCTGAGCGGCGGTGTCGGCATGCTGGTCTTTCTCGGCGGTGCCTTCGCCTTCATGTTCGCCATCGAGAAGACCAAGAATTCGGCCACCGGTGTGCCGGTGCTGCTGGGCTTCACCTTCTTCATGGGCCTGATGCTGTCGCGCATGATCTCGATGGTGCTGGGCTTCAAGAACGGACCCGAGCTCATCATGACCGCCTTCGGCGGCACCGCCGGCGTCTTCTTCGTGATGGCCAGCCTGGCCACCGTGATCAAGCGTGATCTTTCCGGCCTGGGCAAGTGGCTATTCGTGGGCCTGATGGTGCTGCTGGTCGGCAGCCTGGTGAACCTGTTCGTGGGCTCCTCGGCCGGCATGCTGGCGCTGTCGGTGGCCGCCATCGGCATCTTCAGCTTCTACATGCTCTACGACCTCAAGCAGATCATCGACGGCGGCGAGACCAACTACATCAGCGCCACCCTGGCCCTGTACCTCGACCTGTACAACGTCTTCACCAACCTGCTGGCCTTGCTGGGCATCTTTGGCGGCGAACGCGACTGAGGCCCCTGCCCTCCTTCTCGAAATAGGCCCTTTGCAGGGCCTTTTTTACGCCTGGCCTCCGCCTGCCGGCCTGGCGGCGACCGACAATCCCCGGCATGGTCATTGAAATCAATTCGGAAATCGTCCTCGGCACACCCCAGCCCTCCTCCACGGTGATGGTGCTGCGCGACGGCCCCGAGGGGCTGGAAGTGCTGATGGTGCGCCGCCATGGGCGCTCGGCCGTACTCGGCGGCGCCCACGTGTTTCCCGGCGGCAAGCTGGATGCGGCCGACTGTGAGGTCCCGGCCTCACGACTGGACCGCCCCGCCACCGAACTCACGCAGGCCCTGGATGAACCCGGGCTGACCCCCGAGACCGCCGCCGGCCTGTACCTGGCCGCACTGCGTGAAACCCATGAGGAATGCGGCCTGTTGCTCGGCCTGCCCGATGCGCACCGCCCCCCCGAGGAGCGCCTGTCTTTCCCGGCCATCTGGGCGCAGTTGGGCCTGCCCCTGCCGACCCGGGCCCTGGCGCCCTGGTCGCGCTGGATCACCCCACGCGTGCCCTCGGTGACCAACAAGCGTTTCGACACGCGCTTCTTCATCGCCCTGATGCCGGCACAGCAGACGGCGGCGCACGACAACCATGAGGCCACCGAAACCACCTGGCTGACGCCGTCCCAGGCCCTGCATCGCTACTGGGACGGGGCCATCGACCTGGCGCCGCCGCAGATCATGAGCCTGAGCCAGTTGGCGCGCCACGCCAGCGCGGCCCAGGCCTGGCGGGCCGCAAGCGTCCGCCCGCCCGCCCTCATCGAACCCTTCCCCTTCGACGAGGATGGCGTGCGCACCATCTGCTACCCCGGCGATCCACGGCATCCTGTGGCCCGACCGGCCTGGCCCGGACCGACCCGGCTGAGCTACCGCCATCAGCGCTTCGAACCCGAGGGCGGCCTGGCGGCCCTGCTGGACGACCCGCCCTCAGGCCTCTGAACCGGGCCTGCCACGCAAGCGGAGCTGCTGCTCACGGTACACGCCAGGGGCCAGCCCGGTCCAGGACTTGAAGGCACGGTGGAAGGTGCTGGCCTCGGAAAACCCGAGGCGGCCCGCGATGTCGGGCAGGGTCAGGCCGGCTTGGGCCAGGAACTCGATGGCGGCATCGCGCCGCAGATCGTCCTTGATGGACTGGAAGCCCTGCCCCTCTTCACGCAGACGACGTCGCAAGGTCTGCGGCCCCAGCGCCATGGCCCGGCCCACGGCCTCCAGTGTGGGCATGTCGCCGTCCAGGTGCCGACGCAGGTGGCGGCGGATGCGCTCGGCCAGGCTGCCTTCGTCACGGTAACGGATGAGCAGGCTGCCCGGTGCATCCTGCAAAAAGGCCTGCAGGGTCTGCGCGGTCTGCACCACGGGCTGATCCAGCCAGTGCGCATCGAAGCAGAAGCCGACCCAGGGATGGTGGTAGCGCACCGGCGCCTGGAACAGGCGCTCGGCATCGCTGCTGCAACCCAGGTCCATCGGCCGGTACATCACCCCGCCGACCGGAATCCTTCGCGCCACCAGCCACGAGGCCAGGCCGTAGCTGAAAAAGCAGAAGGTGCGGTCGGCGTAGCCGGACATGGGCTCGCGGGGGCCCCTCGAGATCAGCCGCAGCTGGGCCTGCCCCGAATCCACCACCAGCCGCGGCACGAAATCGGCCAGTTGAAGGTGGTAGTAGTGAAAGCCGGTGCGCAAGGCCTCGCCCAGGGTTCGACAGCCCACCATGAGGCGGCAGGCCTGCGCAAAGGTCCCCAGGTGCAGCGGACGGCCGCCAAGCCCCCAGAGTTCGTCGCGCAACCGCCGGCTGAGCACCCGGATCAGGGCCGCATACTGGGACTGCGTGACCCTCGACAGCGGCGAGCGCAGCAAGGCCGGTGCAATGCCGGCCCGCTCCAGCAGCGCATCGCCGTCGTGCCCCCGCGCCACGGCCCCCTGCAGGAGCTGCCGGACCTGCAGGATCGCCACCGTGTGGCGCGTCGCCGGAATGACCATGGGCGCTGACATGCCCGCAGTTTAGAGGTCGGAAAGCAGCAACCGGGTCGCCTGCCGGACGCAAAAAAAGCCCGACCACAGGGTCGGGCTTCTGTCTCGGCCGGGATGGATCCCCTGCCGAGGTTCAGGCAGCCTGTTCGGCCGTTGCCGGCACGATCTTCGAGCTGCCCTTGCGCCCCCGGCGCAGCGTGGACCAGCTGATGGCCAACACCAGGGCCGCACTGATGACCACGAAGGTGGCGCTGATCGGACGCTGCAGGAACACCATCATGTCGCCGCGCGACAGCAGCAGGGCACGGCGGAAGTTCTCCTCGACCATCGGCCCGAGCACGAAGCCCAGCAGGATCGGCGCCACCGAGAAATCGAGCGACATCAGGAAGGCCCCGAGCAGACCGAAGACCAGCACCTCCCAGATCTGGAACAGGCTGTTCTGGGTGCTGAACACCCCCACCGCGATGAAGAACATGGCCGACGGGAACAGGTAGCGGTAAGGCACCTGCAGCATCTTCACCCACACACCGATCAGCGGCACGTTGAGCACCATCAGGATGACGTTGCCGACCCAGAAGCTGGCGATCAGACCCCAGAAGATGTCCGGGTGCTCGCTGATCAGCTGCGGACCCGGCTGGATGCCCTGGATCACCAGGGCGCCCATGATCAGCGCCATCACCGCATCGCCCGGGATGCCCAGGCTCATGGTCGGGATGAAGTCGACCTGGGTCTTCGAGTGGGCCGAAGCCTCGGGCGCCGCCACCCCGGCGATCATGCCGGTGCCGAAGGCCTCGGGCGTCTTGGACACCTTGCGCTCCAGCGCATAGGCCACGAAGGTGGTGATGGTGGGGCCGGTGCCCGGCATGGCGCCGAACAGCGTGCCCACCCCGGTGCCGCGCACCATGGGCCAGAAGGCCTCCTTCATCTCGGCCCAGCTCGGACGCATGTCACGGATGCGCAGCTTGGTGTTGGCCGAGATGATCTTCATGTGGTTCACATTCAGGATGAAGTCGGCCAGGCCGAACAGGCCCATGGCCAGTGCCACCAGCTCCAGACCGTCGCTCAGTTCGGGAATGCCGAAGTTGAAGCGCATCGCGCCGCTGTTCACATCGGTGCCCACCGTGCCGCAGAGCAGCCCGAACAGGGTCATGGCCACGCCTTTGAGCGGCGAGCCGCGCGACATGGTCGAACCCGCCAGCAGGCCCAGCAGCATGATCGAGAAGATCTCGGCCGGCCCGAACTTGAAGGCGATCGCCGTGAGCAGGGGCGAGGCGAAGATCATCACGATGATGCCCACCGAGGCCGCGAAGAAAGAGCAGATCATGGTGATGCCCAGCGCCGTACCGCCCTTGCCCGCCCGGGTCATGGGGTAGCCGTCCAGGCAGGTCACCGCGTGCGGCGGGTGTGAAGGCAGGTTCAGCAGGATCGCGCCGATGGCGCCGCCGTACTGCGAGCCATAGAAAATGCCTGCCAGCATCAGGATGGCCGGCACCGGGTGCATGGCATAGGTCAGCGGCAGCAGGATCGAAATCGCCGACAGGGCCCCCATGCCGGGCAGCACGCCGATCAGGTTGCCGATCAGCACGCCGAACAGCGACCACATCAGGTTGTTGCCCTGCAGGGCCACACCAAAACCGAACCAGAGATCATTCAGAGACTGCATCATGGCTCAGGCCCCCCACTTGAACAGGGGCAACTGGATCTGCAGCGCCCACCAGAAAATGACCACCGCCACCAGCGACATCACCACCGCCAGCATCAGGGATTGCTTCAGATTGTTGTTGCGGTCACCCAGCGCCGAGATGAAGACGATCGCAAAGGTGGCCGGCAACAGGCCCAGGTAGGTGCCGCAGCCGATGAAGGCCAGCACACCAAGGATCAGGCAGATGCTGCCACGCAGGTCCGGAATCTCGTGCTTGTGCCCGCTGGTGGCCGTGCCCGGACTGCTGTCGAAACGGGCCGAAAACGCCATCATCAGCCCCACCAGGGCCATCAGGCAGCCGATGGCGCACGGGAAGAAGCCTGGCCCCATGCGGGCCAAGGTGCCGATCTTGTAGTCGGTGGCGACATATGCCGCCGACACACCGACAATGACCATGAAGGCCCCACCATAATAATCTTTATTCAATTTCATCATGGATACCTTTGCTATGCCTCGCTATTTCCAACATCTTTCGCCTTTGGGGTGATGATCAATACACACACGCATTTTGCAAATTGTGAAATCAAATGCTACAAAACTGGCCGCAGACTGTAGTTCGTAGTTCTGCGTATAGTCTGGCCGACTCAACGTAAAGAAAAGCAAAGTTGCATCAGGAGCCCAGAAAAACCCGGGTTACCCCTCATGCAATCATTCCTTTGCAGGATTAGGTAACCGCCCCACCTGACTCGACATGGGCAGGCCGGCCAGCCTTTCGTGCACGCCCCGGCAGGCGACCTGGACGGCCGCAAGCCACGAACGATCGCCCCCAGGCACCTCAGCAAAATCCGACGAAGCAGCGCTCATTCAAAATCCACAAAATAAATTTCACCAAACCTCACAAATAGACGCAGGGCATTCAATCAGACTCAATATAAAAATCCTTTTGATTTTTATATGATCCCGAGTCGAAAATAAAATGCCTCACCTGATTTTGAGTTCCGAGCTGATGACGGGCATCCACGAAATCGATGTCCAGCATCAGCGCATCGTGCAATACATCAACGACCTGTACGACGCGCGCCAAAGCCGCGACCTGCAGTCCATCGGTCAGGTGATCGAAGACGCCGTCGACTACACCCTGTCGCATTTCGCCTTCGAGGAATCCATGATGGAGGCCGCCGGCTACCGCTTTGCCGGCCCCCACAAGAAGGTGCATGAGCTGTTCACCCGCAAGATCGGCGAATTCCAGGCCCGTTTCCAGGGCGGCGAAGACATCTCGGCCGAGCTGCACGCCATGCTGTCGCGCTGGCTCTTCAACCACATCCGCAATGACGACGGCAGCTACGTGCCCGCGGTCAAGGCCCACCTCGGCGCCAGCGGCCAGTCGCCCGAAGCCCTGCGCGACCAACTCAAGCAGGAGCTGCTGCACGAGCTCGAAGTGCGCCACGCCCAGAAAGGCTGGCTGGCCCGCCTGCTCGGCAACTGAGGCCAGCCCCCGAAATCCGAACATCGCCCGCCCCTGCAGGCCCCGGGGGCGCCCCAGGCGTGGTGCCGTCCACCGCCCCGATCCCGAACACCTCGGTGCCGCGCCAAATCTAGACTTGGACTTTCTGGCAGCCCTCTCTGCCCAGGAGCCCCGTCATGCCCGCCCCCGACCTCCATCCCGCGCCCGTCACCCCTGCCCCCTCCAGGAAAGCCACCCCATGGACCTGAGCACCCTCCTGAGATGCACCACCCGCAGCTTTCCCGACCATGAACTGCTGCGCTATCAGGGCCAGTGCCTGCGCTACCCCGAGTTCCTCCGACTCAGCCGGCAGGCGGCCCGGGTGCTGGCGCAGCACGGCGTTGGGGCCGGCGACCGGGTCGCGCTGATCTGCCGCAACACCCCCGGCTTTCTGCTCGCCGCCTACGGGGCCTGGCAACTGGGCGCCGTCGTGGTGCCGGTCAACCACAAGCTGCAGGCGCCCGAGGTCGACTACATCCTCCAACACGCCCGGGTGCGTCTGTGCATCGTCGACGGCACTCTGGCCCCCTTGGCGACGCAACTGTGCACGCCGATCACCGCCCTCTGGACCGACACCCCCGCCGAGGCGCTTGCGTCTTTCGATGCGTTGGTCGAGGCCGCCCCGCCGCTGCCCGACGGCCCACCTCCTGGCGCCGACAGCCCGGCCCAGCTGCTCTACACCTCGGGCACCACCGGCAAACCCAAGGGTTGTCTGCATTCGCACCGCAATGTGGTGATGCAGGCCCTGGCCTGCTGCACCAGCCTCTCGATCGGGCACGACACCCGCATGCTCGTCGCCATGCCCATCTGGCACGCCTCGCCGCTCAACAACTGGACGCTCGCCACCCTGGCGGCCGGCGGCACCGTCGTGCTGCTGCGCGAATACCAGCCCCGGGCCTTTCTCGAGATCATCGAAGCCGAACGCACCACCATGACCTTCGCGGCACCGGTGGCCCTGCTGGCCCCCCTGCACAGCGTGCCGGACTTCCAGCGTTTCGACCTCTCGAGCATGAAACTGTGGATCTACGGCGGCGGCCCCCTGGGGCGTGAAATGGCCGAGAAGCTCATCGCGGCCTATGGCAGCGAGCGCTTCGTGCAGGTCTACGGCATGACCGAGACCGGCCCGCTGGGCACCGCGCTGTACCCCCAGGACGCCCTGCGCAAGGCCGGCTCCATCGGCCGCGCCAGCACCGTCACCGTACAGCTCCGCGTGGTCGACCCGCAGGACAGACCTCTGGACGGCCCCGGCGTCGGCGAGATCCAGCTGCGCTCCGAAGCCATGATGCAGGGCTATCTGGACGACCCCGAAGCCACCGCCCGGGCCTTCACCGACGACGGCTGGTACAGGAGCGGCGACCTGGCCCGTGTCGACGAAGAAGGCTTCATGTTCATCGTCGACCGGGCCAAGGACATGATCATCACCGGCGGTGAAAACGTCTACTCGAAGGAGGTCGAGGACGCGCTCGCCCCGCACCCGGCCGTGCAGGACGCGGCCGTGATCGGCCGCCCCCACCCCGAATGGGGTGAGACCGTGATCGCCTTCGTGGTGCTGCGCCCAGGCCAATCGGCCGACGCCCAGGCCCTGGCCGGACACCTGGCACCCCGCCTGGCCCGCTACAAGATCCCGCGCGAGTTCCACTTCTGCGAGGCGCTGCCGCGCACCCCCACGGGCAAGATCATGAAGCATCAGTTGCGCCAGCAACTGGCCGGTGGCGCCTGAGGCGCCGCACAGACACCGGGCGGCCGTCACGGCCCGTCGGCCATTTCAGGCGCTGTCCGCATGCGATGGATGGGTGCGCCACTTCTGCGTCGGGTGCGAATCGGAAGGAGCTCGGCAAGGCCACAGCCATCCAGCGGCAACAGGGCTTCCAGGCTCGCATCTGGAGCGTGCTTGAGCCAGCAATTCAGAGCGGCCAATGATCACGCGATTCGCCCCGGGCGGCGCGGGTTCAGAAAAACCGGCAGCGGCAATCACAGGATCCAGCCCGCGCACCGACACCGATTTCTTCGGGGCGCGCAAGCAAAAGGCATCGCGAACGATGCCCTGTTTTTGTGGTGGTGCGCTGGGCCGGCTCAGCCGCCTCAGAGGGCCTTGACCAGCTCGGGCACGGCCGCGAACAGGTCCGCCTC
>JAFAMV010000230.1 GCA_019233055.1 Curvibacter sp. | reverse complement strand
ACCGAGCCGCCGACGTTGTTGTCGTAGTAAAGCGCCGGATCGGCCACCGAATCGCCGACCGCCTTCAGGCCCGCAAAATGGATCACCGCCTGGATCGGGTAACGGTTGAACACCTCGTCGAGCAGGGTGCCATCACGCACATCCCCTTGCACAAAGGTCGGCACGGTGCCGCCGACTTCGGCCATGCGAGCCAACACTGCAGGCTGGCTGTTGCAAAAATTGTCCAGCACCAGATAGGGAAGACCCGCCTGGCCAAGCGTCACACCCATGTGGCTTCCGATGTACCCTGCCCCGCCAGTCAACAAGATCAATTTGTGCCACTGCCTTTCTTGAGTCAGATCCGCCCACGGCTTCAAAATGTAAGTCATTTCGGCTGGGTCGAAACGGATCACTTTCCTCGACATCTCTGGAATCGCGACACAACTTACACTTGCTGACCGTGCGCGAAATCCCCCTCTCCACTTCCATCGAGTTTTCAGTCTCCGACGCTCCTGCCGGCCGGGAGGAGTCCCTGGCCAGGCTCGTGGCCGAACTGCAGAGCCAGAACAAGATCCTGCGCTACAGCCAGGCTGACGCGGAAAGCGCGTCGGAGCGCTTCGAGACCCTGTTTGCCAGCGTGCCGCTGCCGCTGATGGTGATCGATGAGCACGACATGGTGGCGCAGGCGAATTCGATGGCGCACCGCCGCTTCCAGCCGGGCGAGCATGACCGCCCCCTGGTGTCGCTCATGCCTTTCGTGAGTGAAGGCCATGCCGACAAGGTCCGCGAGGCCTTTGTGCAGGCCCAGACCGAGGGCACGGCCGAGGTCACCGAGGTCGTCTTCGTCATCGGCGACAACGGCCGACTGACCGGTGATCTACATGTACGGCGCCTCGAGACGCACCAGGAAGGCAATCCGGCGCTGGTGCAATACATCTGTGCGGTGATCGATCAGGGCCCTTTGCTGGCCGAACGCCAGGCCTTGCAACAGAGCGCGGCCGCCCTGCAGGAGCGCAACGAGCAGTTGCGCGCCAGCGAGGGGCGGCTGGAGGCGGTCATCAACTCGGCCCTCGACGCCATCATCTGTGTCGACAAGAATCAACGCATCACGGTCTTCAACCCGACGGCTGCGACGCTTTTCCAATGCCCTGCCGACGAGGCCCTGGGCAGCCCCCTGAGCCGCTTTCTGCCCAATGCCGGCGAGGCCCTGGCGTTCACGCAGGTGGCTTCGCAGGCTTTGCTGGGTGAATTGCCTGCGCAGACTGCGGCGGGCCAGGAGCTCTCGATCGAGGTCAGCGTCTCGGTGGAGCGGCACCTGACCGGCGAGACCATCACCGTCTTCGCCCGCGACCTGACCGCACGCAAGAGTGCCGAGAGCCATCGGGCCATGCTGGAGGCGCAGCTGCGCGAATCCCAGAAGATGCAGGCCGTCGGCACGATGGCAGGCGGCATCGCCCACGACTTCAACAACATCCTGGGGGCCATCCTCGGCAATGTCGAGCTGGCCCGTGCAGACCTGCCGACCGACTCCCCTGCCCTGGTCAGCCTGCACGAGATCGGCAAGGCCGGACGCCGGGCCCGCGAGCTGGTGCGCCAGATCCTGACCTTCAGCCGCAATGAAGCGCCGCAGCGCAGCGCGATCTCTTTGCTCGACGTGGTCCATGAGACCGAGCGCCTGCTGCGGGTGACCCTGCCGCCGACCGTCGATTTCAAGCTGACCCTGGCCCGCAACACCCCGGCGGTGCTGGCCGATGCCACCCAGGTCGAACAGGCGCTGATCAATCTGTGCACCAACGCCATCCACGCACTGGGCGAGGCGCGCGGGCGGGTCGAGATCCGGCTGGCCCGGGTGGAGCCCGACCCTCGGCTGTTGGAGCGTCTGGGCCTGCCAGCCGGCGTCTATGTGCGATTGAGCGTCCAGGACAGCGGCCAGGGCATGGACAAGGCGACGCTGGAACGGATTTTCGAGCCGTTCTTCACCACCAAGCCGGTCGGCCAGGGCACCGGCCTCGGGCTGGCCGTGGTGCATGGGGTGATGCGCACCCACGAGGGGGCGGTCGATGTGTCCAGCACGCCGGGCCAGGGCAGCACCTTCTCGCTGTACTTTCCTGCCGCCACAGGCACCCAGCGGCGCAGCACCGAGGCCGCTGCGCCGGCCCCGGAGACCCGCGGGCCCGAGCCTTTGCGGCAGGCACCCGAGAGCCAAGGGCGCCATGTGATGTATGTCGATGACGACCAGGCTCTGGTGTTCCTGGTCGAGCGGCTGCTGCGGCGCCGCGGCTACCGCGTCAGCACCTACACCGACCCGCATGCGGCAGCACGCGCCTTGCGTGCCGACCCGGCGGCCTGTGATCTGCTGGTGACCGACTACAACATGCCCGGCTATTCGGGCGTGGACCTGTTGCGCGAGGTGCGGCGCATCCGGCCCGACCTGCCGGTGGCCCTGGCCTCGGGCTATGTGACCACCGAGATCGAGCGCAGCGCGCTGGCCGAAGGGGCCCAGGCCCTGATCCACAAACCCAATGACGTCGAAGAGCTCTGCGCCACGGTGCAGCGCCTGTTGGCCTGAGGAAGGCGCATGCCCCGCTTTGAGATCCGCCACCCCGAGGGTGCCCGACAGACCCCGCAGGCAAAGGCACATCCGGGCCCCACGGATCGCCCGGGGAGTCGCCCCACCGGCCGGGCCGCGCGCCGCGAACGCGCCGCCCTGGCGGCGGCCATGCGTCCGCCGGCCCCGGTCGTGGCCGCACCGCTGCAACTGGACCTGGAGGGCGCGGCACCCTGGGCCCCCGTGACCCTGGACACCCCGGCGGGGCCCCTCACCCGGGTCTACGAGGACGCGCATCTGCTGGTGTTCGACAAGCCCTCGGGCCTGCATTCGGTGCCGGGCAAGGGTGAAGACAAACAGGACTGCCTGTCGCGGCGTGTGCAGTCGATCTACCCCGAAGCCCTGGTGGTGCATCGGCTGGACCTGGACACCTCGGGCCTGATCGTGATGGCCCGGGGCCTGGAAGCCCAGCGGCGGATCAACCGCGCCTTCGAGCAGCGCCAGGTCGACAAACGCTATGTGGCGGTGGTTAACGGCTGCATGGCCGCGCCCGGGGCGGACTGGGGCCTGATCGACCTGCCGCTGGCGCTGGACTGGCCGAACCGCCCCTTGCACAAGGTCGATGCCGTCGAGGGCAAACCCAGCCAGACCCATTGGCACCTGCTGTCGGTGGAGCCTGCAGAGAACCTCTCCCGGGTGCTGCTGGAGCCCTTCACCGGCCGCTCCCATCAGTTGCGGGTGCACCTTCAGGCGCTGGGGCACCCCATCCTCGGCGATCGCCTCTATGGCGGCGAACTGGCCACCCATCGGGCCCCTCGCCTGCTGCTGCATGCCGCCCAGTTGCGGCTGCCGCACCCTGTCGATGCCGGCTGGCTGTGCTTCGCCAGCCCGGTGCCTTTCTGAACCCCATTTCCGACCTCATTCCAGACCTCGTCGCTCCCATGGCCCGACTGCCCGTAGACCTTGCCAAAGCCAGCCGCCTGCTCAACCACGGACCGACCGTGCTGGTCAGCAGCGCCCATGCGGGGCGGCGCAATCTGATGGCGGCAGCCTGGTCCATGCCGCTGGATTTCGATCCGCCCAAGGTGGCGGTCGTGATCGACCGCGCCACGCTAACCCGTGAGTTGGTCGAGGCCTCGGGCGTCTTTGCCCTGCAAGTGCCTTCGGTGGCTCAGGCGGGCTTGACCCTGCAGGCAGGCTCGCGCAGCGGCCATGACTGGCCCGAGAAATTCGCCGACCTGGCGCCCAGGCACTTTGGCGCCACCTGCATCGATGTGCCTCTGGTCGACGGCTGCCTGGCCTGGCTGGAATGCCGTGTGCTGCCGAGCAGCCAGGCCGTATCAGGTCCGCACGACCTGTTCCTGGCCGAGGTGCTGGCGGCCTGGGCCGATGACCGTGTGTTTCGCCAGGGGCATTGGCATTTCGAAGACGCCCCTGCCGAATTGCGCAGCCTGCACTACATCGCCGGCGGGCATTTCTATGCCATCGGCGAGGCCCTGGAGGCCTCATCCGGTCCGGCTGCGACGAGCTGATCCAACCGCCCCCAGTCCATCATGCAAAAACACCTCTACATCCTCACCGGCGCCTCGCGCGGCATGGGCCTGGCCATGGCCCGCCTGTTGCTGCAGCAGGGCCACCACCTGCTCACCCTGTCGCGCCGCCCGGCCCCTGAGCTGGAAGCGGTGGCCGCCGCACAGGGCGCGACGCTCGAGCAATGGTCGGTCGATCTGACCGATGCGGCGCCGGTGGCCCGGCGGCTGCAGCAGTGGCTGGCCGCCAGGCCGGCCGGCGAGCGCTGGCACAGCGCCACCCTGATCAACAACGCGGGGGTGATCCCGCCGCTGGTGCCGCTGTCGCAGGGGACGCCGGACGACCTGGCCCAGGCCCTGAGGGTCGGACTGGAGGCTCCGATGCAGCTCTGCGCCGCCTTTCTGGGCGCTTCTGATGGCTGGGCGATCCCTCGGCGCGTGCTCAACATCTCATCCGGCCTGGGGCGACGGGCCATGGCCTCCCAATCGGCCTACTGTGCCGCCAAGGCAGGCATGGACCATTTCACGCGCTGCCTGGCCCTGGACGAGGCGCACAAGCCCCAAGGCGCCAAGGTCTGCTCGCTGGCGCCTGGGGTGATCGACACCGATATGCAATTGCAGTTGCGGGGCTCGTCGGCGGCGACCTTCCCGGATCAGGCCAATTTCGCGGCCCTCAAGAACAACGGCCAGTTGACCCGCCCCCAGGACGCCGCAGCCCGGCTGCTCGCCTACCTGGAGCGCCCGGATTTCGGCACCCAGCCGGTGGCCGACGTGCGCGACGCCTGAACCAGGCCTCCAGGGCCGATCGCCGTCGGACATCACCCGGGCCGATTCAAGCTAAGGCGCGCCGGCACCGGGAACCTTCGCGACACAGTCATCCGTTAAGATGGGCGGACCCTGTTCATAATTATGAATTCAGTTTGACATCAACCCCAGGAGTGAACATGTCCCGTGAAGTCGTCGTCGTCAGCGGTGTGCGCACCGCCATCGGTACCTTTGGTGGTAGTTTGAAAGACATTGCGCCCACCGCCCTGGCGGCCCAGGTGGTGCGCGAGTCGCTGCGCCGTGCGCAGGTCGAGGGCAGCGATGTGGGCCATGTGGTGTTCGGCCATGTGGTCAACACCGAGCCGCGCGACATGTACCTGTCGCGCGTTGCCGCCATCGAGGGTGGCTGTGCCGAAGGCACGCCGGCGTTCAATGTGAACCGCCTCTGCGGTTCCGGCCTGCAGGCCATCGTGTCGGCCAGCCAGTCCATCTTGCTGGGCGACGCCGACATCGCCATCGGCGGCGGCGCCGAGAACATGAGCCGCGCTCCCTATGCGAGCCTGGCCACGCGCTTCGGTGCCCGCATGGGCGACACCAAGATGATCGACATGATGGTCGGCGCCCTGCACGACCCCTTCCACAACATCCACATGGGTGTCACGGCCGAGAACATCGCCGCCAAATGGGGCATCACCCGCGCCGACCAGGATGCGCTGGCACTGGAAAGCCACCAGCGTGCCGAACGCGCCACGGCGGCCGGCTACTTCAAGGAACAGATCACCCCGGTGATGCTCAAGAGCCGCAAGGGCGAGGTGGCCTACGAGACCGACGAGCATTTCCGCCCCGGCGCCACCCTGGCCGACATGGAGAAGCTCAAGCCGGTGTTCGCCAAGGAAAACGGTACCGTCACCGCCGGCAATGCCTCGGGCATCAACGATGCCGCCGCCGCCGTGGTGCTGATGGAAGCCGCCACCGCCAAGGCCCGCGGCCTGCAGCCGCTGGCGCGCCTGGTGGCCTACGCCCATGCCGGTGTCGATCCGAAATACATGGGCATCGGCCCGGTGCCGGCCACCCAGCTGGCGCTCAAGAAGGCGGGTCTGAGTGTCAACGACCTGGATGTGATCGAAGCCAATGAAGCCTTTGCGGCTCAGGCCTGCGCCGTCACGCGCGACCTCGGGCTGGACCCGGCCAAGGTCAACCCGAACGGCTCGGGCATTTCGCTGGGGCATCCGATCGGCGCCACCGGGGCCGTGATCACCGTGAAGGCCCTGTACGAACTGCAACGCATCCAGGGCCGCTACGCCCTGGTGACCATGTGCATCGGCGGCGGTCAGGGCATTGCCGCCATCTTCGAGCGTCTCTGAGACCCGGAGCCTGAAGACGGGCAGGCAGGCCGCACAGCCTGTCTGCCCCTCATTTGCTGAAGAACCACTGGATCACGAACTTGGCGGCGAAGCCGACCATGCCCAGACCCAGGCCGAGAAACAGCACGAAGGTCCCGAACTTGCCGGCCTTCGACTCCCAGGCCAGGTGGCCGATGATGAACAACATATAGAGCATGAAGGCCCCGACACCGAAGGTGAGGCCGAAGGTGGATATCTGCTCTTCCGAATAACCGAACATCAGTGAGGAACCTGAACAACAAACGGGGCCGGTGATCCGTTGTCACGTGCGGGCAGGCCCGTCACATCGACCAGATCACGGTAGGCATGCCAGCTGGCGTGTCCCAGCATCGGCATGACCGCGATCAGCCCCAGAAACAAGGACCCCATGCCCAACAAGGTGAAGCCGGCGATCAACGCCGCCCACAAGGCCATGGGCAAAGGATTGGCCAGGACCGTGCGCCAACTGGTCAACACGGCCTGCAGCAGGCTCACCTGCCGGTCCAGCAGCAACGGAATGGCCACCACGCTGGATGCGAAGATCGGTGCCGCCAACACGCCCCCCAAGGCCAGCCACAGCGAGAACAGCCAGCCGTCGGGATCCAGCACCACTTCGCGCAGGAATTCCAGTGGCGTGTGGACCGGGGCCGGTGACAGCAGGGTGATCAGAGCCGCCGATGTCAGCACCCAACCCGTCGCCGCCAGTGCCAGCAGCGCACCGAACTGGACCAAGCACCAGTAGTCCTGCGTCCATTTGCTGAGGTGGCTGCCCTGCCAGTTCAGCCAGGTCCTGGTCACGACATGGAGATCCGGCTCTTCGCCCTTCTCGATGGCACGGCTCAGCGCGTAGAGGCTGGTGGCCAGCACAGGCGCCACCACCAGAAACCCCGACAGGGCACCCGCCAGCAGCCAGAACCGGTTGTGGGCCAGCAGCATGATGAACACCCCGGCCAGGCTCAGCGCCAGCCCATGGGCAAAGCTGACCCAGCCCGCCCTGGCCATGTCGCGCCACGCCATGGCCAGCCAGACCAGAGGTTGCATGAGTCCGATGGTACGAACCGAGGGGATGGAATCCGGTGCAGAGGACATGACTGGGCGGCCCGGTGAAGGGCTGAGTGCGGAGCGTCTGCCCATGCTATCAATTGCATGGGCCCGCGCACCCGGTCATTGACATTTCTCAAGGCAATCGAGATCAGGTATTACCCTCATCCGCCAAGGGCCGGGTCCGATGCTCAGTCGCGCACGACCATCACGGGCAGGTGGGCGTCCGACAGCACCTTCTGGGCCACGCTGCCCAGCACCAGCTTTTCGATGCCACGGCGACCGTGCGAGCCCATCACGATCAGATCCGAGCCCAGCGTCTCAGCGGTGTCCAGGATGCCACGGTGGATCGAGTGCCCTTCCACGACCGTGGTCTTCACCACCACGCCGGCATCCTCGATCGCCTTGCGGGCAGCTGCCAGCGAGGCATTGGCCTCAGCGGTCGCGGCGCTCAGGTACTGCGACTGGCCGTAGGCGAAATCGGCACCGACACCGGTGAAGGGATAGGGGTCGATCACATAGATCGCGGTCACATCGCTGGAAAAAGCCTTGGCCAGGGCAATCGCCTTGTCGACAGCCAATGCTGCAGTGGTGGAACCGTCAACGGGGATCAGGATGTGCTTGAACATGAGTAACTCCTTGTGGGTTGTTGTCTGCAAGTGTGCTCGTCGCACACATTTGCAGTTTGACACGCATCAAATCCACATCACGGGCCGCATGGAATCAGCCCGCCGCCCATGGAGTCAGGCCTGTCCCTCTCCCTGAAAACCGCCGCTGCGGCAGGTCAGCACCAGGGTGTCGCGGTGCCCGGCCGCCGCCAGGGGTTGGATCGGGGTGGATTCGTGGATCACCCGCTCGTCATCCAACAGCAACAGGGACCAGGGCTCGGACAGGGTGAAGCGCTGGCCGTTGGGCCCTTCCGCCTCGAACACACGTGTCTCGCCGCCCTTGATGCCCTGGCGCCCGACCAGGAAGACGGCCACCAGATCCACGCCGTCGCGGTGCGCCCCCTCGGGCGTCGGGCGGCCAATGCCGTCGGTGGTGTCGATGCGAAACTGGTGGGCCTCGATGAACCAGGGTTGGGCCGGCTCTCCGGCCGGACGACGCAGGCTGGCCGTGATGCGGGCCACCGCCTGCAGCAGCAGCGGCCAGGCCGGCAGGGCCAGCGTCTGCGCCAGCATGGGCTCGAACCAGCGCTGCATGCCGCCATGCAAGGCGTTGTACTCGAGCGGCTGCCAATGGGCTCGGTGCGGTGCCTGCTGGATGTCGGTCCCGGTGACCACGAAGCACGCATGGCGACGCCGCCGATAGCGACCGCCATCCTTCAGGTAGTTGTCGGGGGGCAACCCTTCCCAGGCAGGAGAAAGCGCCAGCAGATCGGCTGGCTCACACCCCGCCCAGGCCGCCACACCGGCAGCCGTCAGCACGGCATAGCCACGGCTGCGCAATTGTTGGGGAACCTGTTCGGGCGTGACGGAAGGAGGTGGAAATGTGGCGGTGGTCATGGCGTCCAAGCTTAACCTGTACCGCCCATCGGGTTCCGGGACGCAAGCCCCGAGAATCCGCTCTCAAGGCTCAGTGTTGATCCAGATCGCTTTCGGGGCTTTGGCTGTCATCGTTGAGGCTGAGCGCCGATGGAGGCGACTCGGTGCTGCTCCGCCGGGACGCCCAGCGCGCACCATCGACAAAATAGACGGCCTGACTGCAGGCACGGTAGCGGGCGCAATGCTGCGCCCAATGCCGGACCTCGGACAGGGGGACGTAAAGGAACAAGCGCTCCGGTCTGACACCGGCCGGCCGTCGCACCACCCAAGGGTGGCGGTTCAGGACCGGTGGCCACTCGCCCGGCTCGGCCTCGACCCGGCCATAGACGCCCAGGGTGAAGGCGTTCCCATCGACCAGCGCCTCGGAGCGGGCTGTCGTCGAAGACAACAGCCCCATCAGCAGGAGGGCCAGGGGCGTCAGGCCGGCTTTCACGAGGCCGGGGTTCCTTGTTCAGCTCCCAGCAGACGCAGGCGATGACCTTCCACCACCACCGGACTGCCGACGGCCAGCGGCGAATTCTGCTCCAGGGTGCGCACCTTGCCGTCATTCAGACGGACGCGGATCTGATAGCTGGTGCTGCGCTTCATCCGGTGCTCGACCATATTGCCCGCATAGCCACCGCCCACGGCGCCCAGCACCGTCATCGCGGCACGACCGTTGCCTTGCCCGAACTGGTGCCCCAGCACGCCTCCGAGCACGCCGCCAGCCACCGCTCCGACACCGGAGGTCGCCTGCTCATGTTCGATGGGGGTCACCTGCTCCACCGTGCCGCATTGCGGGCACGCGACCGGGGCCGGACGGGCCGCCGGTGCCGATACCGGTGCAGCACCGGACGCCCCCTGGGCCACGGGCATGTTCACAGGGGCCGTCGACTTGAGACCCGGCGCGGTGACCAGCGGCTGGGCTGATGTGGGCGCATTGGTCGGGGTCAAGGTCGCGGTGGGCATGCCTTCGACATGCTCTGTCACCAGCACCATGGCCAGGGCCGCCGTGCTGAGGCCCAGCACCACCACCAGCGGCAGCAGGGAACGGCTTTGCCGCATGCGTTGAAACCAGCCGCCGGCCAGGGTGTCTTCTACGGGCATGGGTCGGGGTGTCAGGAAAGTGGATTGGTTCATGGTGGATCCCTGGATTCGTCAATGGTCTATTTGTAACCGCCGAATCCTGATTTCGCCGCCTGTCGACGTAACGATGTGTGAAAGAATCCCGAATGCCGCGCCGGCTCCCGGCTCCGCCAGCTCCGGACGGCCGACCTCCCCGGGACTCCCGCAGGCACTGCGGTTGCAAAGCATGCCTGTGACAGATGACAAGCTGGTGTTACGCTAACAAAAGTTACAAATAAATATGAGTGGGTGATTCACCGTCATGTCCAAACACCCCTCCCGCCAACACGCCGCCAGCCCGACGCCGCCTCAGCGCCTGGGCCGTTTCGAGTTGCGGCATCAACTTGGCCAGGGCGCCCAGGCGGCGGTCTGGCTGGCCCATGATCCGCGCCTGCAGCGCGATGTGGCCTTGAAACTGTTCCACGGCGGCCAGGACCCCTCCGACCAACGATGGCTGCAGGAGGCGCGGCATATCGGGCGCATGATCCATCCCGGCATCGTCACCCTGTATGAGGCCGATCTCTATGAGGGCATGCCGGCGCTGGCACTCGAATACGTGCAGGGCCCGACGCTGGCCCAGAAGCTGCACGCCGACGGCGCCTTGACCGAGACGCAGGCCGTGCAGTGGATGATCGATGTGCTCGATGCGCTGCACCACGCCCACAAGGCCGGGCTGGTACACCGTGATCTGAAACCATCGAACCTGCTGCTCGACCCCGAAGGCCGGATCAAGGTCACGGACTTCGGCATCGCCAGTCCGGTGCGTCCCGCGAACAGCGGGCCGGTGGAGGGCCTGGAAGGCACCCCGTATTACGTCTCGCCCGAAGCCATCCGGGGCGAGGCGCCGCGCCCGGTCAACGACGTGTTCTCGGCCGCCCTGGTGCTGGCCGAGATGCTGACCGGCACCCGGCTCCTGGGGGGTGGCAGCCCACAGCAGGCCCTGCAGCGCATCGCCCAGGAAGACCTGGCGCTGCCGGTGGACCTGCAGCACCCCATCGACGATGCGCTGCGCTCCATCGTGCAGCGCGCCCTGGCCCGGCAACCCGAACAGCGCTATGCAGATGCCGCCGCGTTTGCGACGGCCTTGCGCGAATGGCAGGCCGCGCGCCAGGCCGCCGCCAATGCGCCCGGTGCGACCAACACCTCGGTGACGCTCGAATTCCTGCTGCGCAGGATGCGCCGCAGCAGCGATTTCCCGGCCATGTCGGAGCAGATGGTGCGGGTACAGCGCGTGGCCAACTCCGACCACGAACGACATGACAGCCTGACCAACGAAATCCTGAAGGACGTGGCGCTGACCAACAAGCTGCTGCGCATCGTCAACTCCGCCGGCTACAGCCACGTCGGCGCGGGCAGCATCAGCACGGTGTCGCGCGCCGTCAGCCTGCTGGGATTTGCCGGCATCCGCAACCTGGCCATGAGCCTGGTGCTGCTGGACCACATGGAAAACAAGGCCCACGCCAACCAGCTCAAGAGCGAATACCTGCGCGGGCTGCTCAGTGGCGCGCTGGCGGCGGAGCTGGTGCAGGGCCTGAGGGGGACGGAAGAGGTCTTCCTCGGCGCCATGTTCCAGAACCTGGGGCGGCTCCTGACCGAGTTCTATCTGCCCGACGAAGCCCGGCAGATCCGCGAACTCTGCGGCAATGCCCGCCAGAACGAGGAAGCGGCGGCGGAGTCGGTCCTGGGCATCAGCTTCGAAGCCCTGGCCCAGGGGGTCGGCAAGGCCTGGGGACTGCCCGATGCGATGGTGCGGCTGATGCGCCGCCCCAGCGGGATACCGCCCAGGACCCTGCCCCGCCACCTGGACGAGCAGTTGCATTGGGCCGCTGTGGCGGCCAACGCGATGGCCGCCGTCTTTCTGGAACATGAACCGGCCTCCTGGGCCGAGCAACTGCGACTCACCGCGCAGACCTATGCCACGGCAGTGGGCAAGGACAGCGAGCAGATGGTGCGCAGCGCACAGCATGCGCGCGAGCAATTGCTGGACACGGCGCTGGCCATCGGCCTGAGGGTCACGCCGAACTCCAGCGCCGCCAGGCTTCTGCTGCCCCCCACGCTGGCGCCCGCGACCGGCACCGACGCCCTGGAGCCCTTGCGGCTGCGGGCCAACGCGCAGTCGCCCGCCATGGACGATGCCCCCACCGAACGGGTGTCCCGTGCGGTTCTGGACGGCGGCATTGCGCCCCCCCAGGACGACACCGAGCGGGCCAACCGGACCACGGCCATGCTGACCCTCGGTGTGCAGGATGTGGCCCAGGCCCTGACCGAGTCCTACAAGCTGCAGGATGTGCTGCGCATGGTCCTCGAGTCGATGTACCGCGCGCTCGGCTGCCGGCAGGCCATCTTCGTGCTCAAGGATGCCCGCACCGGCATCCTGCAGGGCCGCTTCGGCCTGGGCGGACCGGCGACCGACACGGTGAAGCTGTTCCGCTTCGAACTGCGCGAGCAGAACAATGTGTTCAGTGCCGTCTGCCGCAAGGGGGTGGATGCACTGATCCAGGATGCCTCGGAGGCCAACGTCCGCCGCGGTCTGCCGGCCTGGTTCCAGCAACACGTCAAGGCCCAGGCATTCCTGCTGCTGCCTCTGATGCTGCAAGGCAATGCCCTGGGACTGATCTATGCCGACATGAACGACGGCGAGCGCATCGCCCTGGACGAAAAAGGCCTGGCCCTGCTCAAGACCCTGCGCAACCAGGCCGTCATGACCCTGCGCCAGACCCAGCTGCGTTGAAAGCGGTCAGCCCGTGGCGCCGCCGTCCACGCCACGTCCATGCCCTGCCAGTCGCCGCAGCGGGCCGCCGAGGCCGGTGCGCTCAGGCCGGCAGCTGAAAACGGGAGACCTGGGCCGCCAGTTGCTGGGCCTGGTCGCGCATGGATGACGAGGCTGCTGCGGTCTGCTCGACCAGGGCCGCATTCTGCTGGGTCATGCGGTCGAGCTCCTGCATGGCCTGGCCGACCTGATCGATGCCCAGGCTCTGCTCCCTGGCGCCTGTGGAGATGGCCTCAAGCAGCTGATTGACCCGTTGTGCGGCCTGCACGACGGTCCCGATCGTGGCCCCCGCACAGCGCACCACCTGGGTACCCTGCTCCACCTGCTCGGCACTGCTGCCGATCAGGGCCTTGATTTCGCGGGCCGCCTCGGCGCTGCGCTGTGCCAGCATGCGGACCTCGCCCGCGACGACAGCGAAGCCCCTGCCCTGCTCGCCCGCCCTGGCGGCTTCGACGGCAGCGTTGAGGGCGAGGATGTTGGTCTGGAACGCGATCCCGTCGATCGTGCCGATGATCTCCTCGATGCGGCGCGAGGAACCGCTGATCTTCTCCATGGTCTCGACCACCGCCGCCATCTCCCGCCCCCCCTGGGAGGCCGAATCGGCGTTCTGCCGCCCCACCCGCGCCGCCTCGTCGGTGTTTTCATGGGTGGCCTTGACGGTGGCGGCGATCTGTTCCATCGATGCGGCGGACTCCTCCAGACTGGAGGCTGCGTGCTCGGTGCGCCCGGACAGATCCATCGCACCGGTGGCGATCTCGCTGCTCGAATGGACGATCTCATCGCTGGACTGGCGCACCTGCACCACCATCTCGCGCAGCGAGGTCTGCATCTGGCGCAGCTCCAGCATCAGTTGGGCTGCCTCATCGCGTCCCCAGGGCGAAGGCGAGGTCGTCAGGTCGCCGGCCGTCATGGCCCGCAGGTGCCGGCGGGTTTCCTTCAGACCGCCGTCCATGACCCGGTAGAAGCTCAGGAACAGATAGCCCGCCAACACCATGGCCAGGACCACCACGACCAGGTTGAACCGCAGCTCGTGGAGCACCTCGGCACGCAGATCGTCCACATAGATGCCCGAGCCCACCACCCAACCCCAGGGCTCGAAACCCATCACATACGAGATCTTGTCCACCGGCTTCTCGAGCCCGGGCTTGGGCCATTGGTAGTTGACAAAGCCCTGGCCTTCGCGGCGCGCCTTGTCGGCAAACGCGACAAACATCGCAAAACCATTCGGGTCCTTGAACTGGGACAGATCCTGGCCGTCGAGCTCGGGCTTGAACGGATGCATCACCATGCGCGGCTGCATGTCGTTGATCCAGAAATATTCGTTCTTGTCATAGCGCAGCCTGGACAGGGCCTCCCGGGCCACGGCCTGGGCCTGCTCGCGGCTCATCTGTCCGCCAAGCTCCTGGCCGTGGGCCCATTCCAGCAGACCGTGGGCGATCTCCACATGCTGGCGGGTGGCATTCTGGCGGGCCTGCATGGCCTGCCGGGCGTGCGAGTCGATCTGCCACACCAGCAGGCTGAGCAGAGGCAGCAGAAAGGCCAGGGAGATGATCAGGGCCTTGGAGGTGAATCGCAGGGTCCGGAACAGGCGCACACCGGGCGCCCACAGACCGTGGTAGCCAAAAAAGCCGCGTGGGTCTCCCTGGCGGTGTGAGGCCTCATGGGACCCGATGGAGGGATGGGAGAGCTGCGCGGACATGGATCGGACTCCTGGACCGGAAGTGGACGGGCCCACCTCAATGGCTATCAGATATAACAGTTGTTACATTATGCCCATGGGCCTATGAGGGTTATCACGGGGACGGACCCAGCTTAAGCGCCGGGCGCCCTGCCCCAGGCCAGTGCGTGGCCTTATGTGTCGGCTTCGTGACGGATCTTTGACAAATCTGCCGATTTCGGTCCGAAAAAAAATTTCAGCCATCAGCGGGCCGAAAAGATCAGAGCGCGATTCCGGCAAACTCCTGGCACATCCAGTCGACCAGGAGACGGGCACGCAGGGGCAGCAGCCGCGCATGTGGATACACCAGCTGAAGCGGATAGGGAGGCTCTGCAAAGGCTTGCAGCACCTCGACCAGGCTGCCCTCACGCAGTTGGCGGCTCACCTGGTAGCTGAAGAACTGTCCGAAGCCCGCGCCGGCCACACAGGCCTCGATGGCGGGGGCGTTGTGATTGAACTCAAGTGATCCGTGGACCTGGATGTCGAAGCGCCGCCCGTTTTCAAGAAACGGACCCCAGCTGGATTTGCGGTCCATCCGCCGGATGCCCTGGGCGGTCCGGAGCTCACGGGGATGCTCCGGGCGCCCCTGCTCCTGCAGATAAGAGGGGCTGACCACGACCAGCCGCCGGATCGTGCCCAGAGGCCTGACCACCAGATTGGAATCCTCCAGATGGCCGATCCGGATCCCGAGGTCGAAGCCCTCCTCCAGCAGATCGACCACCCTGTCCAGCAACACGACCCGGCATTGCATCCGGGGGTACCGACGCACGAAGCGGGCCACGGCGGCGGCCACATGCAACTGCCCGAACAACACCGGGGCGGTCACCGTGATCTGGCCTGCCGCGTCGGCGGCCCCCTGCTTCAAGGCCTGCTCGCCCTCGGCCACCACCCCGAGCACCTGACGGCAATGCTGCAGATGGCTGCGGCCCTCCTCGGTCAGCACGACGCGCCGTGTGCTGCGATTGAATAGACGCACCCCCAGGCAGGCCTCGTAGGCCGCCAATGACCTGACCACGGCCGGCAAGGAGGCACCGCTGGCACGGGCGGCCGCACTCAAGCCCCCGTGATCGGCGATCTGCACAAAGGTCTGCATGGCTTTGAGCTTGTCCATCCCCTCATTAAACCGTTATCTGGATCAAATAAATCATATTGACGATATTTATCTTTCAAAACGCAGCAAACAGAATCCACCCATCGCCACCACGGACCCTCGCCATGACCTTTGCCGCTGCCTCCTCCACCATCAGCCTGCCCCAGCCACGACAGCCCGTCCGCCTCTACCGGATGGCGCTCTCCGGCCACTGCCACCGGGTCGAGCTCTTTCTTTCCCTTCTTGGATTGCCGTATGAGTTGATCGAGGTCGATCTCGCCGGCGGCGAACACAAGCGGCCGGCCTTTCTGCAACTCAACCCCTTTGGGCAGGTACCGGTGCTGTTCGACTCGAATGCCATCCTGGTCTATCTGGCGAACCGCCATGCGCCCGACACCTGGCTTCCCCGTGATCCCCTGGGCGCGGCCCGGGTCCAGGCCTGGCTCAGCGCAGCGGCCGGGCCCCTGGCGCATGGGGCGGCGGCGGCCAGGGTGATCCTGCTTTTCAAACGGCCTCAGGACCCCGCACCGGCCCAGGCCCAGGCGGTGAAGCTGCTGGAGGTGATGACCGATTCGCTCGCACGCCAGCCATTTCTGGCAGGCGACTCGCCCACACTCGCCGACGTGGCCCTGTACAGCTACACCGCTGCAGCCCCCGAAGGCGGGGTGGACCTGTCAGCCTGGCCTGGGGTGCGGGACTGGCTGGCGCGCATCGAGGCCCTGCCCGGCTTCGTGCCCATGCCCCGCCAGCGGGCGGCCCAGCCATGAACGCCAGGACCGATGCGACCCCGTCGGGGACGCCAGGTGGTGACGCCTTCTTCAACGACCCTTTCCACGACGGCGAAAAGGCGGCGCAGGCCCGGGTCGACCCGCTGATGCGGCAACGGCTCGCGCGGACCGGAGCACAGGTGGTGCGCGACCACCTGCCGGAGCAGCACCGACTCTTCTTCAACCAGTTGCCCATGGTCGTGACCGGCACCCTGGACGCCCATGGGCAACCCTGGGCGTCAGCCCTGGTCGGTGAACCGGGTTTCATGCACTCACCCGATCCACAACACCTGGACATCCGCGCCCACACGCTGCCGGGCCACCCCGCAGGCAGGGTGGGCACGCCGGGCCAGGCTGTGGGATTGCTGGGGCTCGAATGGAGCACCCGCCGGCGGAACCGGCTCAATGGCCTGGTGCTCGCGTCAGACGCCGACGGATTCAGTCTGCGGGTACTGCAGAGCTTTGGCAATTGCCCCAAATACATCACCACACGCCAGCCTGGCCGCTTGCCGTATACGAGGGAAGTGGCGGTCACCGACACCGAAGGGCTGGATACAGCGGCGATCGCCTTGATCGCCCAAGCCGACACCTTCTTCATCGCGACCGCCCATCCGGATGTGGCCCGGCACCCGGCCGAGATCCCACGCAGTCATGGCGTCGACGTCTCACACCGGGGTGGGCCCCGGGGCTTTGTGCGGATCGAGGATGCAAACCACCTCTGTGTCCCCGATTTCGCCGGCAACTTCTATTTCAACACCCTGGGCAACCTGTTGCTCGAGCCACGGGCCGGGCTGTTGTTCATCGATTTCGCAGGCGCCAGCCTGCTGTATCTGGCCGCCCGGGTCCGCATCCAATGGACGGGGTCGGAACTGGCCGCCTTTGCCGGTGCCCAGCGTCTGCTGCACCTGGAGCTGCTGCGCGTGGTCCGGGTCGATGGCGGCTGGCCTTTGCAATTCGCGCCGGGTGACGGCTCCCCGTTCTCCCAGGCACTGGGGCCGTGGCGCGACTTCTCCCCAATCTGACGGGACAAAGCTGTTGACAAGCCGTGCCCATGGCGTGAACCAGAAGCGCAAGTGCTTGATTCAAAAGGGCTTCCCGTGCACTGCCTGTCGATTGGGCAGCGACCGCCACAAGCGGTCGGAGACGATCAGCCGCTGACCATCACCCGGTTGCGCCCCTCGGCTTTGGCGTGGTAGAGCATGGCGTCCGCCCGGGACAGCAGATCCGCCATGCCCTCGTCGGGCGCACACTGGGCCACGCCAAAGCTGGCCGTGATGTGCAAGGTGATGCCTTCGCTCAGCACAGGCTGACCCTCGATGGTCTCGCGCAAACGCTCAGCGGCACGACTGGCCATCTCGAGATCGCTCTCGGGCAGCACGATGAGAAACTCCTCTCCGCCGTAGCGGGCCACCCAGTCGACCTGGGTGCGCAACTGGGCCAGCAGGCGCGAGGCGACCTCTCTCAAGACGACATCGCCTGCGGCATGGCCTCGCTCGTCATTGATCTGCTTGAAAAGATCGATGTCCGTGAAGATCACCGACAGCGGGCGGCCATAGCGTCTGGCCCGTTCAATTTCGGAGGGCAGGCGCTCCTCGATGACACGGCGGTTGAAGCAGCCGGTCAGTGCATCCGTGATGGAAAGCCGATGCACCTCCTCGATCAGCTTTTCCAGTTGCTGGGTGCGTTCGGCCACCATGTTGTCGAGGTTGCCGATGTGGCTGCGCAGATCGCCCTGGAGCTGCCGGAATCCGTCCGTCACCAGATCGATCTCGTCCACATGGCGGCGCTCCGGCCGGGTCAGCAGCAATGGCTTGGAGAGCTCCTGTGGCTTGAGTTCGACCGCGAAGCGGGCGATCTGTTGCAGAGGTTGCTGCAATTGGCGCTTGAGCATCCAGGCCACGGCCAGACAGAGGATGGCCGTGAACAGGACGTAGCCCGCCACCATGTTGATGGTACGGATCAAGGTGTTCATGAGCAGATAGCCGGGATTCAGCCACAAGTCCAGTTCGCCCACGGCCTTGCCCCCCTGCGGCGCATTGATCGGCATCCGGCGGTCCGGTGAGGTCTTGGCACGCTCGGGATCGCCGGCCTCGAACCATTGCCCGGTGCTGGCCTGCACCCGCACATGCCCGATCTCGGGCAGGCTGGCCAGCCAGTTCACCTGGCGCTGGATGGACTCGGGTTCGATGTCCCACAGCGACAGCGACAACATGGGCAGGCTGTTGTCGGCAATGTCCTGCACCGCCACATCGGCGCGTTGCTGGGTCTGCTGGTATTCCAGAAACCCCTGGACGCCACTCATGACCAGCAGGCAGACGAAGGCCAGCGCCACGATGCGCTGGATCAGCGTCGTGGCGATGGATCGAAAGCGTGAAGGGTCCTTGAGCATGTGCGGATCAGCGTAACAGATTGACAAAGTTGAAGTCGTATTCCTTCAGCTTCGGATTGCATGCCTTGCTGTACTGGCAGAAATCGAGGGGGGCCGACCGGCCGCTGAAGCGCTGCAGAAAACGTTGGGCCAGGGCGTCGTCGAAGAGAATGAACATCGGAACCACCTGTTCCAACCCCTCGTCGACGAAGTCATGTCCATGCGCATGGTCGTGGATCAGCACCATGGCCCAGGCCCCGGCCATGAAGTGCCCGCCGGCCAGCGCACTGAGTTCACCGCGTTCGATGGCCTGCATGGCCTGCACCGAGGTATTGATGCCGCTGAACAGGGCATCCTTGCCCGGGGTTCCACCCCGGCGCCGCCAGGCCTGCATGGCCCCGAAGGCCATCTGATCGCTGCCCGCCCAGACCAGGCGCGCCGACGCATGGCGGGCAAACAGCCAATCGGCCTTCAGCGCGGCCTTTTCCAGACTCCAGCCGGCATAGACCAACTGGTCGAGCACCACATCGCGCGACTCGGAGACAGCCCTCTGCATGCCTGAATTGCGTGCCGAGGAGCTGGGTGTGGATCGGTCTCCCGCGATCGCCAGCAGATGCAGGCGGCCGTCGGAGGCCTGCAGCCCGGCGCTGCGCCCCTTGTCGATGAGGGTCTTGGCCGTCAGGTACCCCGCATCCTCCGCCCTGGGCTCCAGGCTTCCCAGCCAGAACGGGTAGTTCTCACGCGGGCCGCCCGTCAGCCGCCGGTCCGCCCCATGGATGCCGCTGAAGGCCATCAGCACCTGGATGCCCGAGCCATTGAGGAGGCGCAGGATCTCGCCCCCGGTGGCGTAGTCGTTGGAGACCACGACGTACTCGGGGCGCTCTGCCTGCGGCCTTTCGGCCAGTTCACGGGCGATGTCAAGGGCCTTCAGATGGTCGCGCTCGGCATAGCGCACCTCCAGCGACATGCCCAGGCTCTTGCTGGCCTGGGCCATGGCCTCGGCCGCAGCCACCCAATAGGCCTCATTGGAGCGCCCGGGGTTGATGAACGCCACGGATTGGGCCCAAACGGGCACCGCATGGCACAGCAGCAGAAGGACAAGGGCGAATGGGCGCAACATGAGAAAGTCCTGGCGTCTCTACGGGCCTGTGCAGGGCCCCGATCTGCAGCGGCCGGGGCACCCTTTGCAGGGCAGCATGGCCGCCATTATCAGCCGCCATTCCGCTCGGGCTCAACACATTGGCACGGCCGGGTTGACGCCCTTGGCCGACTCCGCCGGGCAGGGGCCGCAAGGACCTCAGGCGCGTTCGGCCACCCAGTCCTGCACCGAGGCCAGGGCCTTGGACAGGCCCGAGGCATCGGTGCCGCCGGCCATGGCCATGTCGGGCTTGCCGCCGCCCTTGCCGCCCACCTGCTGGGCCACGAAGTTGACCAGTTCGCCAGCCTTGACCTTGCCCACGCTGTCGGCCGTGACACCGGCCGCCAGCTGCACCTTGCCGCCGTCCACAGCGGCCAGCACGATGGCGGCGGTCTTGAGCTTGTCCTTGAGCTTGTCCATCGTCTCGCGCAGGGTCTTGGCGTCGGCACCGTCGAGCAGCGCGGCCAGCACCTTGATGCCCTTCACATCGACCGCCTGGCCCATCAGCTCATCGCCCTGCGAAGAGGCCAGCTTGCCCTTGAGCGCGGCCACTTCCTTCTCCAGGGCCTTGACCTGGTCCAACACCTGGCTGATGCGGCCCTGCAGTTCGGCTGCCGGGGCCTTGAGCGTGCCTGCGGCCTGCTGCACCGTGGCCTCGAGGTCCTGCAGATAGGCCAGCGCGTTGGCGCCGGTGACCGCCTCGACGCGGCGCACGCCAGCGGCCACGCCGCTCTCGGCCACCACCTTGAACAGGCCGATGTCGCCGGTGCGCTGCACATGGGTGCCGCCGCAGAGTTCGCGGCTGCTGCCGATGTCGAGCACGCGCACGGTCTCGCCATACTTCTCGCCGAACAGCATCATGGCGCCGGTCTTCTGGGCCGACTCGATGTCCATGACCCGGGCCTGGGTCGGCGCATTGGCCAGGATCTCGGCATTCACCTGGGCTTCGATGGCGCGGATCTGGGCGTCTGTGACCGGTGCGTTGTGGGCGAAGTCGAAACGGGTGCGTTCGGCGTTCACCAGCGAGCCCTTCTGCTGTACGTGGTCGCCCAGCACTTCGCGCAGGGCCTTGTGCATCAGGTGGGTGACCGAGTGGTTGCGCATGGTGGCGGCCCGCACGGCGGTGTTGACAGCCGCCGTCACGTGGTCGCCCACGGCCAGGGTGCCGGA
>JAFAMV010000169.1 GCA_019233055.1 Curvibacter sp. | reverse complement strand
CAGCGCATCGGCGCGCTGCTGTGCATCGAGCAGGCGCTCATAGTCTTCGTTGGGGAACTTGGCGTCGATCGGCAGCCACAACGGGGTGCCATCGTCCGCCTTGCCCGGCAGCCGGATCGCGAAATCGACCGGGTTCTTGCTGCCCGGGCGGGTCACCACCTGGGCCGCGTACTGCTCGGGCGCCAGCACCTGTTCGAGCAGGGCCGCCAGTTGGGCCTCGCCGAACATGCCGCGCGTCTTCACATTGCTCAGCAGATGCTTGAGGTCGCCCACCCCTTGCGCCAGCGTCTGCATCTCGCCCAGGCCCTTGTGCACCTGGTCGAGCCGGTCGGCGACCTGCTTGAAGCTCTCGCCCAGACGCGCCTCGAGGGTGCTCTGCAATTTCTCGTCGACGGTCTGGCGCATCTCGTCGAGCTTGGCGCTGTTGCTCTGCTGCAGCTGGGCCAGTTGCGCCTCGAAGGTTCCGCGGATCTCGGCCAGACGACGGGCATTGGCTTCGCTGAGCGACTGCAGCTGCGTCGACAACGTGTCGGTCAGGGTCTTCTGCAGCAGGCTCAGCTGCTGCGACACGCCATCGTTGGCCTGGGCCTGGGTCCGCTGGGCTTCGGCCTGCTGCTGGCCCAGGGTCTGCTGCAGGGTGGCAAAGGCCTGGGCCTGCTCCTGGCGCAGGCCGCGGGCGGTCTCGGCCAGTTCGCGCCGCCACTCGCGTTCGCTGCGTTCGGCCGCCTGGGCCAAGGCGGCAAGCACTGCGGCCGAGCCGTCAGGCGGGCGGCGCAGGCAGAGCAGGACCAGAAGCACCAACAGGACCGCATACAGCGCGACTTCGATCATCCAGTTCAACACCGGCCTCCTTTCAGCGCGCCGCGACGCCGGGGTTCAGCGGGGTCAGCGGCTTGCCGTGCACCAGGTAGCCGATCAGGTTGTCAGCGGCCAGATCGGCCATGGCCCGGCGCGTCGCCAGGGTGGCGCTGGCGATGTGCGGGGTGAGCACCACATTGGGCACCTCGAGCAGCGCAGGGTGCACCTTGGGCTCGCCCTCGAAGACGTCCAGCCCGGCCGCTGCGATGCGCCGCTCGCGCAGGGCCTGGGCCAGGGCCGCGTCGTCCACGATGCCGCCGCGCGCGATGTTGACCAGGGTGGCGGTCGGCTTCATCAGGGCCAGCTCGGCGGCACCGATGGTGTGGTGCGATTCAGCGCTGTAGGGCACCACCAGCACCACGTGGTCGGCGCTGCGCAGCAGCTCTTCCTTGGACACATAGCGGGCCTTGCAGTCGGCCTCGAGCGCCGGGCTCAGCCGTGAGCGGTTGTAGTAGATCACCTGCATGCCGAAGCCATGCGCGCCCCGCCGGGCCACGCCCTGGCCGATGCGCCCCATGCCGATGATGCCCAGGGTCGAGCCATGCACCTCGGCACCGGCAAACATGTCGTAGCTCCAGCGGTTCCACTCGCCACGGCGCAGGAAATGCTCGCTCTCGGTGACCCGGCGCGCCGTGGCCATCAACAGGGCGAAGCCAAAGTCGGCGGTGGTCTCGGTGAGCACATCGGGCGCATTGGTGGCCAGCACCCCGCGCGCCGTCATGGCCTCGACGTCGAAATTGTTGTAGCCGACCGCCATGTTGGCGCAGATGCGCAGGTCCGGGCAGGCGTCGAGCAGCGCGGCGTCGATGCGTTCGCTGCCGGTGGTGAAAGCACCCTGCTTGCCGGCCAGCCGGCGGACCAGCTCGGCGCGGTCCAGCACCTGGTCGTCGGGATTGGTCTCGACCTCGAAATGGGCGCGCAGGCGCTCGATGGTCTCGGGGAAGATGGCGCGGGCCACCAGGATCTTGGGTCGGGTCATGGCTTCAATGCAATGGGGTTGGAGGGCAGGCGGGGGCTCGCGCCCCGGCAGCGGGGTTCAGGGGCCTTCGATCTCGAAGACCTGGCGCAGGTAGGCCAGGTATTTCTCGTCGTCGCACATGTTCTTGGCCGGGGTGTCCGACAGCTTGGCCACCGGCTGGCCGTTGCAGCGCACCATCTTGATGACGATCTGCAGGGGCTCGCAACCCAGGTCGTTGGTGAGGTTGGTGCCGACGCCGAAGGCCAGCAGGCAACGGCCCCGGAACTGCTGGTAGAGCTCGATGGTGCGCGGGATCGTCAGGCCGTCGCTGAAGATCAAGGTCTTGGTCCGGGGGTCGACGCGGTTCTGGCGGTAGTGCTCGAGCAGGCGCTCGCCCCAGGCGAAGGGGTCGCCACTGTCGTGGCGGGCGCCGTCGAACAGCTTGCAGAAGAACATGTCGAAATCGCGCAGGAAGGCATTGATGCCGTAGACATCGCTGAGCGCGATGCCCAGGTCGCCCCGGTACTCCTTGGCCCAGGACTCGAAGCCGAAGACCTGGCTGTCGCGCAGACGCGGGCCCAGTGCCTGGCAGGCCTGCAGGTATTCATGGGCCATGGTGCCCAGCGGGGTGATACCCAGGCGCATGGCGGCCAGCACATTGCTGGTGCCGGCGAACTGCTCGCCATGCCCCCTGCCGAGCCGGCTGTTGAGCACCCGCAGCACCTCTTCATGCCAGGCCTTGGAAAAGCGCCGGCGCGTGCCGTAGTCGGCGATCTTCAACTGGCTCAGGCCCTCGCCCTGCAGCTGGCTGATCTTCAGGTCGAGGCGACGCCGGCCTTCCGGGAAATCCGGCACCGGCTGGGTGTTGCGGAAAAAGACCTCGTTGACGATCGCCAGCACCGGGATCTCGAACAGGATGGTGTGCAGCCAGGGGCCACGGATGCTGATGTCGATCTCGTTGCTCGGCAGCGCGGTGATGGTGATGTATTTCTCGTTGAGCCGGAACAGGCCCAGGAAGTCGACGAAGTCGCTCTTGATGAAACGCATCGAACGCAGATAGGCCAGCTCGGCATCCTGGAATCGCAGGCTGCACAGGGAGCGCACCTCGTCGCGGATCTCGCTGGCATAGGCCGCGAGGTTGACCCCGGGGTTGCGGCAGCGGAAGCGGTATTCGACCTGGGCCCCCGGAAACTGGTGCAGCACGACCTGCATCATGGTGAACTTGTACAGGTCGGTGTCGAGAAGGCTGGTGATGATCATGGTGTGCTGCGGGTCTGTCGTCCTGGCGCCGGGCGGATCACGCCCCTGTCTCCCCCCTGCAGCCAAGTGCCGCCAGGGCGAAGTCGCATTGTGGCACCGTGCGCCGGACCCGTCCGGCACGGGGCTTACGCGATCGACAAAGCGGGGCTTGCCCTGATGCGAAACCCCGCCATGGCGGGGCAGCCCCTCAATCCAGCCAGCGGGTGAACGCGCCGACTGGCTCGCGCGGGGTCAGGAAGCGATTCACGGCCGCCTCCTCGTCGGCATGGCCCAGGGCCATGCCGCAGACCAGGGTCTCGTCGTCCGAGGCACCCACCCAGGGCAGCACCAGACGCGCGTAGCCATTCCAGGCGGCCTGCGGACAGGTGTGCAGGCCCCGGGCCCGCGCCGCGATCATGATGTTCTGCAGGAACATGCCGTAGTCGATCAGCGAGCCACGCTCCAGCACGCGGTGCATGGTGAAGATCAGGCCCACCGGCGCATCGAAGAAACGGAAGTTGCGCTGGTGCTGCCGGTGCATGGCCTCCTTGTCGCCCTTGCCGATGCCCAGCAGGCCATAGAGCCCCCAGCCGTTCTCGCGCCGGCGGTCGATGAAGGGGCTGATCCACTCGCGCGGATAGTAGGCAAAGGCTTCGCGGAAGTCGGCCGCCCGCTCGGGATGGTCGCGCAGCCCGTCATGCGCTTCACAGACCTGCTGTACCAGTCCGGCCAGGGACGCCCCCTGCAGCACATAGACCCGCCAGGGCTGGAGGTTGGCACCCGAAGGGGCCCGGCTGGCCACCTCCAGGATGGCCTCGATGTCGGCCCGCGCCACCGGATCGGATCGGAAGGCGCGCACCGAATGGCGGCTGGTGATGGCGTCGTCGATGCAGCCAGGCCCGGCCGGGTGGTCGGCGCTCATGGCAGCAGGCGCTCGAGAACGCTGCGCAGCGACGCCGGCAGCGACACCGGACGGCGGCTTTCGCGGTCCACATAGACATGGACGAAATGGCCCTTGGCCGCCGTCAGGGGCTCGCCCTCGGCAAACAGCCCGACCTCGTAGCGCACGCTGGAACTGCCCAGCCGGGCCACCCGGATGCCGGCTTCGATGAGCTGCGGAAAAGCCAGTGGCGCAAAGTAGTTGCACTGGGTCTCGATCACCAGGCCGATGGTTGTGCCCGCATGGATATCGAGCGCACCCTGTTCGATCAGGTGGGCATTGACCGCCGTGTCGAACCAGCTGTAGTAGATGACGTTGTTGACATGGCCGTAGAGGTCGTTGTCCATCCAGCGGGTGGTGATGGGGCGGAACGCCCGGTAGGCACTGCGGCCTTCCGGGCCCGGCCGTTCGGCGGCTGCGGTGTTCGGGGAGGGGGATGTGGATGGGGCGGGCGTGTTCATCGCCGACGATTCTGCCAGCGCGCATGGAATTGCGCCGCACAGGCATAGGTATTCACCTGCACCTGCACCGTCGTGGCCAGGTCGCGGCCGTAGCC
>JAFAMV010000139.1 GCA_019233055.1 Curvibacter sp. | reverse complement strand
CTCTTTCCTGGTGCTGCTGGGCGGGACCGCGCCGATGGGGGGGCTGGTGTCCACCCAATGGTGGATGCGCCTGGGCCTGACCGGTGCCGCCTTCGCGGGGGCGCTCCTGGCCGTGCTGATGACCCTGACCCTGGCGCGCGGGGTGCAGCAGACGCTGCGGCTGCTGCTGGCTGGCGTCATCGTCGGCGTGGTGCTGGGGGCCCTGAGTTCGCTGCTGGTGCTGCGGGTCCCCCATGTGATGCAGCCGGTGCAGGCCTTCATGCAGGGCAATACCGGCTTTGTGGGTTGGACTGCGGTGGCCCTGATGGGCACGGTCTGGTCGGCCTGCGCCCTGTGCTCGGCGGCCGGTGCCCGGGTGCTCGACGGCCTGTCGCTCGGCGAGTCGACGGCGCGCAGCCTGGGCCTGCCGCTGGCCGGGCTGCGGGTGCTGCTGGTGGGGGTGCTGGCCCTGGCCACCGGGACGGCAGTGGCGCAGACCGGGCTGATCGCCTTTGTGGGCCTGGCTGCGCCCCACCTGGTGCGCGGCCTCACGCGCTGCGGCCATGGCTGGCAGGTGCTGCTGGCCAGCCTGGCCGGGGGCTGCCTGCTGATGGCCGCCGATGTGCTGGCGCGTGGCTGCATCGCGCCCGAGGAATTGCCGGTCGGCGTGCTGACCGCGGTGCTCGGCGGCAGCTACCTGCTGTGGCTGATGCACCGGCGCCAGAGCCTCGGAGGCGCCTCATGAGCTGGGCCCTCGAAGCGCTGGATGTGCAGGCCTCGCTGGGCGGGCGCCCTGTGCTCCAGGGGGTGGGGCTGCAACTGCGCCATGGGGCCTGGACCAGCATCGTCGGCCCCAACGGCGCTGGCAAGTCGACCCTGCTGCGCGTGCTGGCCGGCCTGTTGCCGCACCAGGGCGAGACCCGCCTGCTGGGCCGGGACCTGCGCCGCTGGCCGGCCCGCGAGCGGGCCCGTGCACTGGCCTGGCTGGGCCAGAGCGAGCGCGTCGGCGATGACCTGGGCGTGCTGGACGTGGTGATGCTCGGGCGCCTGCCGCACCGGGGCTGGCTGGCCGCCCCGGGCGCCGCCGACCACGCGGCGGTCGAGCAGGCCCTGCGCCAGACCCAGGCCTGGGACTGGCGCCACCGGGCCCTGGGCGAGCTGTCGGGCGGCGAGCGCCAGCGCGTGCTGCTGGCCCGGGCCCTGGCGGTGCAGGCGCCGGTGTTGTTGATGGATGAGCCGCTGGCCAACCTCGACCCGCCGCATCAGGCCGACTGGCTGGACATGGTGCGCTCCCTGGTCGCCCAGGGCCATGCCGTGGTCAGCGTGCTGCACGAGCTGCACATTGCCCTGCAGGCCGACGAACTGGTGGTGATGGACCAGGGGCAGGTGTGCCACCACGGCCCCTCGTCCGCCGCCCAGACCCATCGCGCGCTCGAAGCTGTGTTCGAGCACCGCATCCAGGTGCGCGAACTGGAGGGCCAGTGGCTGGCCCTGCCGGTGGCGCGCCCCACCTCTCATCACCCCTGAGCCCGAAGAAGGAAGACCATGCAGATCGAAACGCCTCCCACCGAAAAACCCTATGAAAAGGCCGAAGGCGAACGCCGCGGTCTGGTCCTCGTCAACACCGGCGACGGCAAGGGCAAGAGCACCGCGGCATTCGGCCTGGCCCTGCGCGCCCATGGCCGGGGCAAGGCGGTCAAGATCTACCAGTTCATGAAAGTGCCTTCGGCGCGCTTCGGCGAGCACCGTATGTTCGAACAGCTGGGCCTGCCGCTCGAGGGCCTGGGCGACGGCTTCAGCTGGAAGAGCCGTGATCTCGAGCATTCGGCCCAACTGGCCCGCGAGGGCTGGGCCCGGGCACGCGACACCATCCTGGCCGGCGCGCATTTCCTGGTGGTGCTCGACGAGATCACCTACCCCCTGGTCTACGGGTGGCTGCCGCTGGACGAGGTGCTGCAGACCCTGCGCGAGCGGCCCAGCCAGGTGCATGTGGTGCTGACCGGCCGGCGCTGCCCTGAAGAGATCATCGCCGTGGCCGACACGGTGACCGAGATGCGGCTGGTCAAGCACGCCTTCCAGGCCGGCATCCCGGCCCAGCGCGGCATCGAGGACTGAGCCATGGACCCAGACGCCCCCCTGCCGTCGCACGCCTACCCGGCGCCCGACCGCGCTGCGCTCTACCGGGTCATCGCCGAGCGGCGCGACATGCGCCATTTCGCCGGCGGCGAGGTGGCGCCGGCCCTGCTGCGCCGATTGCTCGAGGCGGCCCATCTGGCGCCCAGTGTCGGCTTCATGCAGCCCTGGCGCTTCATCCGCATCCAGCAGGCCGCCACACGCCAGCGCCTGCATGGCCTGGTCGAGGCCGAACGGGTGCAGACCGCCCGCGCCCTGGGCGAACGCCAGGACGAATTCATGCGCCTCAAGGTCGAAGGCCTGCTCGATGCCGCCGAAGTGCTGGCGGTGGCCCTGGCCGACGGCCGCGAGCGGCATGTGTTCGGCCGCCGCACCCTGCCGCAGATGGACCTGGCCTCGGCCGCCTGCGCGATCCAGAACCTGTGGCTGGCGGCGCGTGCCGAAGGGCTGGGGCTGGGTTGGGTGTCGCTGTTCGATCCCCTGGCGGTGGCCCAGGAACTGGCGCTGCCCGAAGGGGCCGAGGTGATCGCCCTGCTGTGCCTGGGCCCGGTGACCACCTTCTACGAGGAGCCGATGCTGCAGCAACTGCGCTGGGCCCGCCGGGCGCCCCTGGCCGACCTGGTGTTCGACGAGCGCTGGGGCCGGCGCAGCAGCCTGTTCGAGGACTGCGATGGGGCTTGAGGCGCTCGGTGCCGCCGGGCTGGCCGCCGTCGTGCCGATCGGGGTGGCCCTGTGGCTGGACCGCAGCTTCGGCGAGCCCCCGGCGATGCTCCACCCGGTGGTGTGGATGGGGCGCTACCTCGGCCGGGTGGGGGCGTGGCTGGCGCCGGGTCCGGCGCAGCGGGCTCGGGTGGAGGGGCGGGTGGACGGCCCGCGTCTCGCCGCCGGTGCCGTGTTGTGGCTGCTGGGCGCCGTGCCCTGGGTGGCGTTGGCCTGGGCCCTGCAGCATGGGCTGGCGAGGCTGTCCCCCTGGCTGGGGGCGGTGGTCCTTGGCGGTCTGCTCAAGCCGCTGCTGGCCTGGCGCATGCTGCGCGACGAGGTGCGCGCGGTCGAGGCGGCGCTGGCCGCTTCGCTGGAACAGGGGCGGGCCCGGCTGGCCTGGCTGGTGAGCCGCGACGTGAGCCGGCTCGATGCGGCCCAGGTGCGCGAGAGCGCCATCGAATCGCTGGCCGAGAACTTCAATGACTCAGTGCTGGCGCCGCTGTTCTGGTTTGCCGTCGCCGGTCTGCCCGGTGCGGCGCTGTACCGCTATGCCAATACCGCCGACGCGATGTGGGGCTATCCGGGTTGGCGCGGGGAGGGCGCGGCGGCACGCTACTGGGCCTGGGCCGGCAAGTGGGCGGCACGGGTGGACGATGGGCTGTCCTGGCTGCCGGCGCGGCTGAGCGCGTGGCTGCTGCTGGGGACCGCGAGGGCCCCCGGGGGCGGCGCTTGGGGACTGGGGGCCGAGGCGCGGCGCACGCCGTCACCCAACAGCGGCTGGCCGATGGCCGCCATGGCCCTGCGGCTGGGGCTGCGCCTGGGCAAGCCGGGGGTCTATCAACTCAATGCGCAGGGCCGCGCCCCGGGGCCGGAGGATGTCGCGCGGGCCATCGAGCTGGGCCGGCGCGCGCTGCTGTCCGGCGCGGTGGTGATGGCGCTGCTGGCGCTGCTCTGCCGCGCCCTGGGGGAGGGCCCATGGAGCGCCTGAACCCTGCGCTGCCGGCCCTCGCCCGACCGCATGGCGGGCCGGATGCCCGAGGCGCGGCGCGTTTCGATTTCTCGACCAACAGCAATGCCTGCGGCCCCTGCCCGATGGCGCTGCAGGCGCTGCAGCAGGCCGACGCCTCGCGCTACCCGGATGCGACCTACAGCCGCTTGCGACTGCAACTGGCGACCTTCCATGGGGTGGCGCCGCAGCGCGTCGCCCTGGCCGGCAGCGCCAGCGAGTTCATCTTCCGCATCACCGCCTGGGCGGCCCGGTCGGGCTTGCGCCGGGTGCAGCTGCCGCGCCACGGCTATGGCGACTACCGGGCGGCCGCCGAGGCCTGGGGGCTGGGCGAGGCCGCCAGCGGCCCGGCGCTGGGCTGGGCCTGCGATCCGTCCAGTCCGCTGGGGCAGGTGCCCGACGACCTGGCGGGCTGGGCCAGCGCCGACGGCGTGCGGGTGCTGGACCGGGCCTACGAGCCGCTGCGCCTGCAGGGGCAGGGCGGTCTCGATGCCGCAGGCCTGCAGCGGGTGTGGCAGCTGTTCTCGCCCAACAAGGCCCTGGGCCTGACCGGTGTGCGGGCCGCCTATGCGATCGCCCCGCAGGGGGCGCAGCAGCAAGTCGATGAATTGGCGGCCCTGTGCCCCTCCTGGCCTCTGGGCGCCCACGGGGTGGCCCTGTTGGAGAGTTGGTGCCAGGTGGCGACCCAGGACTGGCTGGCGGCCGCGCGCGAGCGCCTGCGGGACTGGAAGGTCGAGCAGTTGGCCCTGCTGGAGCAACTGGGCTGGCAGACCCGGTCCAGCGTGGCCAATTTCGTGTTGACGGCGCCGGCGCCGGCCTGGCTGCGGCCGGCCGCCCAACTGGAGTTGCGCGCCCGGGGCATCCAGTGGCGCGATGCCGCTTCATTCGGGCTGCCCGGCTGGGTGCGCCTGGCGGTGCTGCCCCCGGCGGCGCAGCAGGCCCTGGCGCAGGCGGTGGCGGGGCAGGACTCCGCGCTCAAGAAAGGAAACCCATGAAGACAGGACAGGACGGGCTGGCGCGCTGCGTCATGGTGCTGGGCACCAGCAGCGGCGCCGGCAAGAGCTGGCTGACCACGGCCCTGTGCCGCTGGTTCAGCAACCAGGGCCTGAGGGTGGCGCCCTTCAAGGCGCAGAACATGAGCAACAACGCCCGGGTGGTGGCAGGCCCCGGGGGGCGCGAGGGCGAGATCGGCAGCGCCCAGTACTTCCAGGCCCTGGCGGCGCGCGTCGAGCCCGAGGTGCGCATGAACCCCTTGCTGCTCAAGCCCGAGGCCGACACCCGCAGCCAGGTGGTGTTGATGGGCCAGGTCGACGAGGCGCTGACCCGCATGCCCTGGCGCGGGCGCAGCGAACATGTCTGGCCGCAGATCGCCGGCGCCCTCGACAGCCTGCGGGCCGAGCACGATGTGGTTGTGATCGAGGGCGCGGGTTCGCCGGCCGAGATCAATCTGCATGACAGCGACATCGTCAACATGCGGGTGGCGCGCCATGCACGGGCCGACTGCCTGCTGGTCACCGACATCGACCGTGGCGGCGCCTTCGCCCACCTCTATGGCACCTGGGCCCTGCTGCCGCCCGACGAGCAGGCCCTGATCAAAGGTTTCGTGCTCAACAAATTCCGCGGTGATGCGCGCCTGCTGGCCCCGGGGCCTGAGCAGTTGCAGCAGCTCACCGGGGTGCCGACCGTGGCGGTGGTGCCGATGCAGTGGCAGCACGGCCTGCCCGAGGAGGACGGGGTGTTCGATGAGCGTGCGAGCCAGGGGCGCGGCACCGTCCACACGCGCATCGCGGTGGTGGCCTACCCGCGCATCAGCAACCTCGATGAGTTCCAGCCGCTGAAGAACCTGCCGGGCGTGCTGCTGCAATGGGCCCGCTGTCCGGCCGATGTGCAGGAGGCCGACTGGATCATCCTGCCCGGCAGCAAGGCCACGGCCGCCGACCTGGCCTGGCTGCGGGCCCAGGGGCTGGACCGGGCGGTGTGCGCGCATGCGGCGCGGGGCGGGCGGGTGCTGGGCATCTGCGGCGGCCTGCAGATGCTCGGCGAGGCCCTGATCGATCCCCATGGCATCGACGGCAATGCGCCGGGCCTGGGCCTGCTGCCCCTGGTCACCTGCTTTGCCGCCGAGAAGACGGTGCGGCGCAGCAGCCAGGTCTTCGGCCCGGTGGCAGGGGCCTGGTCGGCGCTGTCCGGGGTGCGGGTGCAGGGCTACGAGATCCACCATGGCCAGACCGTGCAGCATGTGGCCATGGCGGCGGCCGGCGATGTGGCGCAGGAACTGTGGCCCGGTCTGGCCTGGCAGAGCCGGGGCGGCCAGGTCCTGGGCCTGTACCTGCACGGCCTGTTCGAGGACCCGCAGGTGCTGCGCGCCCTGTTCGGTGCCGCCGCGCCCCATCTCGATGCGGTGTTCGACAGCCTGGCGGCGGGTGTCGAGCGCTGGTTTGCCGGCTCGCTCAGTCTTCTGCGTAGCGGCGGCTGATCTGCAGGCGCTCCTCGCGGGCCGCCAGCAGGGCCTGGACGCAGTCGGCGTCGAGCTGGCCCAGGGCGGCCTGCCGGCTCATCTCGAGCTCGACGCGGGCCTCGTCCCAGGGGTGCTTGTAGGGGCGGCGATGGGTCAGGGCGTCGTAGACGTCGGCGGTGGCGATGATGCGCGCCTCGAGCGGGATCTCATGCATGTGCAGGCCGCGCGGGTAGCCGGAGCCGTCGCCGCGTTCATGGTGGTCGGCCACGATGTTGTGCATGATGCGGCGCGCCAGGGCATTGCCCAGGCCGGTGTCGCGCTGCATCTGGTCGATGATGCGCACGCCGATCTCGACATGCTGGCGCATCACCACCCACTCGTCCTCGTCGAGTTCGCCGGGCTTGAGCAGCACCCGGTCCGGGATGCCGACCTTGCCGATGTCGTGCAGGGAGGCGAACAGGCTCACGTACTCGATGTACTCGTCGCTGAGGCCCTTGGCGGGCGCCAGCGCCCGGGCCATGAGGCGTGAATAGGCGGCCATGCGGTCCAGGTGCTCGCCGGTCTCCAGGTCGCGGATGCGGGCCAGGCCGCTGGCCAGCTGCACCGTGCCGACCAGGCTGTCGATCATCTTCATCTGCAGCAGGTAGAGCTGGGCGATCAGGTTGGCGAAGATCTCCAGGAAGTCGATGGTCGCCGCATCGAAGACGGCGCTGCGCTGCGAGTCGAAGAAGATGAAGGCGCACAGCCCGTCGCCGTTGAAGATGGGCACGGTGAAGCTGGAGCGATAGCCCTGCTGGCGCAGCCATTCGCTGTGCGGGCTGATCTGGACTCGGCCGTCGGCGCTGTCGGCGCTCTGGGCGAGGTCGTCGATGACGCGGCTCTGGCGCTTTGCCGCCAGCTCGGCCAGCGACGGCACCTGGCTCAGGGTCGCCTCGTAGAGGCTCAGCTTCTGGCCGTTTCTGTTGCTGCTGGCGAAGGTCTTGAGGCGGTCGTCCCGAGGCTCGTAGAGCGCGATGGCCACGCGGTCGATGTCCGGGTAGCGGCTGGAGACCACGTGGTGCAGGGTTTCGAGCTGTTCCGTGAGGCTGTGGGCCGACAGGCCGGAGCTGGTGGACAGGGGGGAGAGATGGGGCAGGTTCATGGGCGCACGGCGCGGGGCAGAAAGGGGAGGCATGCGGCGGGCGATCAGGGGACGCAAGCGCGAAGAGGTGGCATCTCCATGTCGTGTCTGGTGCGCAGTTTTAGCATGTCTTGGAATGCCCCGTCGTCTTTTTGTTACAAGATGCAATTATTTATCGGGGCATGTTCAAAATAGGGCCTCTGCAGGCGCTATCTTCCTGTGCATCCATCGATTGCGGCGAGGGATGCACAGGCACTGAAAGGCGGTTTCCGGTGAACCTTGGGCGACGGCGCTTCATCCTCGGCTTTGTCTTGGCCTACCTCGTGCTGGGGGTGGCCTGGGTATTGGCTTCCGATGCCTTGCTGCATGGCCTGATCGATCTGCCGGGGCGCCAGGGACTGGAGACCTCCAAGGCGCTGCTGTTCGTTCTGTTGTCCGATCTGGCGTTCTGGGCCGCTCTGCGGGCCTTGCCGGCCGCCGTGCCCGGGATGCGTTCCGTGCTGGACGCACAGGTGCTGATGGGAAGCCGGCAGGCACCCTGGCGGGCCTATGCGTTGGCGATCGTGCTGGTGGTGCTGACCCTGCTCATGCGCTATTTCACCCCGCTGCGTTTCGAGCAGCGGCCCATGCTCATCCTGTTCATGCTGCCGGTGATCGTCAGCGCCCTGGTCGGCGGCCTGGGGCCCGGGCTGCTGTCCACGGTGCTGGCCGAGGTGGGCCTGGGGTGGATCTATTTCGCTTCACCTGTCCTGGGGCGGCCCATGCTGAGCGGCGACGCCCTCCTGCTGGGGCTGTTGGCGGTCAATGGAGTGGCGGTCAGCCTGCTCAGCGAGTGGCTGCAGCGGGCGCTGCGACGGCTCCAGGTGCAGCAGCGGCTGCTGGATGCGGTGGTGTCTGGCACCACCGACGCGGTCTTCGTCAAGGATGTCCAGGGGCGCTACCTGCTGGTCAATGAATCGGCCGCGGCCTTTGTCGGGCGGCCGGTCTCGGAGATCCTGGGGCAGGACGACCAGCATCTGTTTCCAGCCGAATCGGCACGGCAGATCCGCCAGCGGGACCGGCTGGTGATGGCCGACGGGCAGGTGCGTTCCCACGAGGAACCTTTGCGCATGCCGTCCGGACAGGACCTGGTATTCGGCGTCACCAAGGGGCCGGTGCTGGACCGGCAGGGACAGGTGATCGGCCTGTTCGGCATCTCGCGCGACATCACCGGGCAGAAGCGGCAGGAGGCGGCACTGCGGGAGAGTCAGCAGGCCATGCAGACGGCCCAGCAGATGGCCGGCATCGGCAACTGGACCTGGGACCTGCGCAGCGGGGTGCACACCTGGTCCGAACAGATCCATCGCATCTATGGCCATGATCCGCAACTGCCCCCGGTGCCCTACCCGGAAGTGGGGCGCTACTTCGAACCCGCCAGTTGGAGCCGCCTGAGCGAGGTGGTCGACCGGGCGCTGGCGCAGTCCGAGGCCTTCGAATGCGATGCCGAGGTGGTGCGATCCGATGGCGAACACCGATGGATCACTGCGCGCGGGGATGTCGTGCGCGATGCAGCCGGCCAGATGACCGGCTGGCACGGCACGGTGCAGGACATCACCGAGCGCAAGCTCAACGCCTTCCGGCTCGAACGCAACGAAGAGCGGCTGCGCCTGGCGCTGGACGCCGCCAGCGACGGTCTCTGGGATTGGGATGTGCGCAGCGACAATGTCTACCGCAGCGCGCGTTACTACCAGGTCATGGGCACCGTCCCCGAGGAGGACCAGCGCCATGACCTGGCCTTCTTTCTGAGCCATGTGCATGCGGATGACCGGGACCGCGTGGTGCGCCACATCGACGCCCACCGGGAGGGCCGCAGCCCCCAGGTCGACATCGATTTCCGCATCCGCACGCACACCGGCGAACCCCGCTGGGTCAGCGCGCGGGGCCGGGCGGTGGAGCGCGATGCCCAGGGCGAACCTCTGCGCATGGTGGGCACGCTGTCGGACATCACGGTGCGCAAGGAGCTGGAACTGGCCCAGCGCCAGGCCAGCACCGTGTTCGACAGCAGCTACGAAGGCATCATGGTGGTCTCGCCCGATGGCCTGGTGCTCAAGATCAACCAGGCCTTCACCCGCATCACCGGCTATGAGGAGTCCGAGATCGTCGGCCAGTCGCCGCGCCTCCTGCATTCGGGCCAGCAGGGCGAAGCCTTCTACCGTGAGCTGTGGGAGGTGCTGCTGCGTGACGACATCTGGCGTGGCGAGCTGGTGAACCGGCGCAAGAACGGCGAGACCTATACCGAGTTGCTGTCGATCGCGGCGGTGCGCGACGGCGGTGGGCTGCTGCAGCATTTTGTGGGGGTGTTCACCGACATCTCCCAGCTCAAGTCGCATGAGGCCGAACTGGACCGGATGGCGAATTTCGACCAGCTCACCGGGCTGCCGAACCGCCGCCTGCTGTCCGACCGCCTGGCCCAGGCCCTGGCCCATGCGGACCGCGGACGGCGTCGGCTGGCGGTCTGCTACCTCGATCTCGACGGCTTCAAGGTGGTGAACGACCGCTTCGGTCACGCGGCGGGTGACCAGTTGCTGGTCCATGTCTCCGCCGTCCTCAAGCAGTGCCTGCGGGCGGACGACACGCTGGCCCGGCTTGGCGGGGATGAGTTCGTGCTGCTGTTGGCCGATCTGGGATCGGTGGACGAGTGCCGGCAGATCCTGGCACGGGTGCTGGACACGGTGGGCGAGCCCCTGGCGCTGGCCGGGCACTCGGTGGCGGTGAGCGCCAGCATCGGCGCCTGCGTCTACCCCGACGACGAGGCCGATGCCGACACCTTGCTGCGGCATGCCGACCAGGCGATGTACCTGGCCAAGGAAGCCGGCAAGAACCGGCTGCATGTGTTCGATCCCGAAAACGACCGGCAGCTGCAGGCGCACCGGCGTTTCCTGGAAAGGTTCCGCCAGGCGCTGGCCGACGACGAACTGGTCTTGCACTACCAGCCCAAGGTGGACCTGCGCGACGGCGGCCTGCGGGGCGTCGAGGCCTTGATCCGCTGGCAGCATCCCGAACGGGGCCTGTTGCAGCCGGGCGATTTCCTGCCCCAGGTGCTGGGCGGCCCGATGGACCCGGTCATGGGCGCCTGGGTGATCCGTCAGGCCCTGGCCCAGGCGGCCGCCTGGCAGGCGGCGGGACTGGACTTTACCGTCAGCGTCAATGTCAGCGGACTGCAACTGCTGCAGGCGGGCTTTGTCGAGCAGCTTGCAGAAGCCCTGGCCGGACAGCCCGGCGTGCCGCCCCAGCGCCTGGAGCTGGAGGTGCTGGAGTCGGGTGCGATTGCCGACCTGGACCAGGCCATCGACGTGATGCGCCGTTGCCGCGACCTCGGGGTGCAGTTCTCGCTCGACGATTTCGGCACGGGCTATTCGACCCTGACCTATCTGCGAAAGCTCCCTGTGGACACCCTGAAGATCGACCGGAGCTTCGTGCGCGACATGCTCGTCGATCCCGATGACCTGGGCATCGTGGACGGGGTGGTCCGCCTGGCCGGGGCCTTCCGGCGCGAAGTCATCGCCGAGGGGGTGGAGACACTGGCCCATGGGGCGGCCCTGCTGCGGCTCGGCTGCCCGCTGGTGCAGGGCTATGCGGTGGCGCGCCCCATGCCTGCTGCCGAACTGCTGCCCTGGTGGGCGGGTTGGCGGCACGAGCAGGTCTGGGAGCGTCTGACAGCCGGATGAATCGGGTCTCTTGGTCGTGGGGGGATGGGGGAGCCCCTACACTCGGAATCCCGTCCCTCTGCCCCATCCCCGCGTTTTCATGGACCTCCTGATTCTGGCCTTGCTCCTCGCCTTCGGTACCTTCCAGCTCAAGAGCGCGTACCAGCGCCAGCGCATCGCGCTGCTGGGCAGCCACCTGGCCCATTTCCAGATCGAGAAGCTCATGGAGACCCTGACCGAAGGCTATATGCGTGCGCTGGGGGAGCGCGATCCCGAGCGCCAGGCCCAGATCTGGAGCCTGCTGGCGGCCCCCGAGTCGGCCCTGGAAGACCAGTTCCGTCGTTTCGCCGCCGATTTCTGCCGCCTCGATCCGGCACTGACCCGGGTGGTGCGCGGGCCGCTGGCGCTTCCCTACCTCGACCGGCTGTTGCCCGGCGCCTGCTTCGACCTGCGCCAGGCGCTGCAGATCCATGCCAAGGGCATTGCCGCGGTGGTGCGCAACGACGAATCCCGTCCGGTCAAGGAGCGTGCCTACACCCTGCTGGCCGAGATGTTCCTGATGCAGCACACCTGCCATTGGTTCTGCCGCTCCAAGGCGACCGCTTCGGCCCGGCTGCTGACGCGCCACCACACGGCCTATGCGCAGGTGCTGGACGGCGTGTCGTTCGGCACGCGCCAGGCCTACCGGGAACTGGTCGGCGCATGAGTCTTGCTGTCGCCGCGTGCCCGGGGCCGGCATGAGACATGCCGCCTGGTGGATGCTGACCCACCTGGGGTCGGCCGGCTATGTGCTGCCGGTGGTGCTGCTGCTGGCGCTCGGGCTCTGGCGCGCCGGGCAGCGTCAGGCCGTCCAGGTCTGGGGCCTGGGCCTGTGCCTGGCCGCAGGCCTGACGCTGGCGAGCAAGCTGCTGTTCATGGGCTGGGGTCTGGGGGTGGCCGAACTCGATTTCACCGGTTGCAGCGGCCACACCCTGCTGGCCACCGCAGTGCTGCCGGTGCTGGCCGCGGCACTGCTCACACCGGCCGGTGGACCGGCGCGGCGCTGGGTGGCCCTGGCGGGCTGGGGGCTGGCGGCTCTGGTGGGGGTGTCGCGCGTGGTCCTGGGGGCGCACAGTGTCAGCGAGGTGCTGGCGGGCGGCCTGTTGGGCAGTCTGTGCAGCGCCTGGACCCTGCGCCATCTGCAGCCCACGCCCGCGCCCCTGCATCTGGGCTGGCCGCTTTGGCTGCTGCTGGCCCTGGCCTGGTGGCCGCAGGGCAGCGGTCATGTGTCCACGCACCAGATCGAGACCCGACTGGCGCTGGCCCTGTCGGGGCACGAGCGGCCCTACACGAGGGAGCAGCTCCGCAGGCGTCTCGTGCCGACCTCCACGCCTGCGCCTGCCGCCTCGTCCAGCGTGCAGGATCCGCCCGCAGGCCGGCCATGAAAAAAGCCGGCACAGGCCGGCTTTCGGGGACGCGCGAGCGGCACGCGATTTACTTGACGTGCTTGCCGATCAGGGCGGCCAGTTCGAACATCGAGACCTGGGCCTTGCCGAAGATCTCCTTGAGCTTGGCATCGGCATTGATGTTGCGCTTGTTGGCCTTGTCCTGCAGGTCGTGCTTCTTGATGTAGGTCCACAGCTTGCTCACGATCTCGGTGCGAGGCAGCGGGGTGGCGCCGACCACGGCGGCCAGGGCGGCGCTGGGGGTCAGGGCCTTCATGAAGGCGGCGTTGGGGGTGCGCTTGGCGGCGGGGGCCTTGGCGGCAGCCTTCTTGGCGGGCGCGGCGGCGGTCTTGGCGGGTGCTGCAGCCTTCTTGGCGGCGACCTTCTTCGCAGCAGGTGCTGCAGCCTTCTTGGCTGGAGCGGCCTTGGTTGCCGGCGCGGCCTTTTTGGCAGGCGCTTTCTTTGCCGGGGCTTTCTTTGCAGTTGCCATGATTGAATTTTCCTTCTGGAAGTTGATTAATCACCAGCCAAACACTGCGTTCTCGCTGGCACATCGGATGCTAATGGAGAAAAAACGCCTTTCCAAGTGAAAACGCATATTTTTCGCTCCGTTTTGCGCTGTGCCTGTGTCTTCAAAGCCAATGCTGGCGCGGCATGCGGGCCGGTGCCCCGCGATGGGGCAGGGCGCGTGCGTGCAGACCCGCTTCGGTATGCTCGAGCTTGTGCTCCATTCCGGCGGGGCGATGGACGCCATCTGTGTGCATGCCGCAGCACTGGGCTGCGGTGGATCGAGCCGCCGACATCCTTCTGAAAGGCCTTTTGAGAATGACAACCACAGCCCGAGTTTCCTCCTTCAGCACCTGTGATCTGTGCGATGTGCACAAGAACGACGGCAGCGGCCAGTTCCGCGTCCTGCCACCGGTGTTCCCTTCCTACGGCGGTGTCGGCGCCTTTGCCGGGCCGGTGGCCACGCTGAAGGTGTTCGAGGACAACACCCTGGTCAAGGAGGCGCTCGATTCGCCCGGCCAGGGACGGGTGCTGGTGGTCGATGGCGGTGGCTCGCTGCGGCGCGCCCTGGTCGGGGGCAATCTGGCCAAGGCGGCGGCGCGCAACGGCTGGGCCGGCATCGTCGTCGACGGCTGCGTGCGCGACGTGGCCGAACTGCGGGCCGAGGCGGTGGGCATCCGGGCCCTGGCCTTGATGCCGCTGCCGACCGAGAAGCGCCAGGAAGGCCAGCGCGACCTGGCCGTCCAGATCCAGGGGGTCTGGGTGCGGCCCGGCGACTGGCTCTATGCCGATGAAGACGGCATCGTGGTGGCGGCCCAGGCATTGGGCTGAGCCGGCCCGATGCTTCCCGGCTTCATGCGGAGCCGGGCAGGGCCTTGCGTTCGGGCAGGGTCGAGAGCACCAGGCCGCCCAGGGCGATGGCGAAGGCCCCCGCCTGGAGCAGGCTCATCTGCTCGCCAAGAAAGAGCACGCCGATGGCCGTGGCGGCCACGGGCAGCATCACGGTGAAGATGCCCGCCTGGGCCGCCGGGATGGTGCGCAGGCCGGTCATCCAGAGCCAGACCGTGCCGACACTGGCCGCCAGGGCATAGAACACCAGCAGCAGCCAGTGGCGTGTGGCCACGGCGCCGAAATCGAAGGACAGGGCCTGGTAGATCCCCAGCGGCGTCATCAGGGCCAGGCCCCAGAGGTTGATCAGGGCGCTGATGCGGCGGGCGCTCAGCGCCCCGGTCAGGCGTTTGCCGATGACGGCGTAGGCGCTCTCGCAGAGCACCGCGCCGACCACCAGCAGATTGCCCAGCCACTGGTGGGGCAGGGCAGGGGTCTGCGGGCCGGCATGGTGCTGCCGCACCAGCGTGAACAGCGTGATGCCGGCCACCGCCAGCAGGATGGACACCGCCACGCGCGGCGTGATGCGTTCCTTGAGAAAGACACGGCTCAGCACCGCCACACAGGCCGGAATGGCCGACATGATCACGCCGGTGGCCACCACGGTCGTCATGCTGACACCCAGCAGCATGAAAATCGAGAACAGGAAATTTCCCAGCAGCGATTCGAGAAAGACTAGGCGCCGGACCGGGGCCGTGAGCGGCGCCTCGGACGCCGGCTTGCGGGTCCAGCCGGCCATGGCGACGGCGCCGATCCCGAAGCGCAGCCAGCCCAGCAGAAAGATCGGCAGGACGGCGGTGAGGGGTTTGGACAGGGCGACATAGCTGCCGACCAGGGCCATGCTGGCGGCCAGGCACAGACGGGCCACCGGCCGGCTGGGAGGATGTGACATGAAAGACCGGGAATGAATGAAGTGAAACCAGAACCGCAGGATGCGGGCACGGCGATGATGCCTGAAGCGACGCGGCCGGGTGCGGCCAGGCCTGTCTTCGTCTATGGCACCCTGCGCCGTGGCGGCAGCAACGACATCAACCGGCTGCGGCCGGCACCGCGCTTCCTGGGCGTTGCAGAGGTACGCGGTGCCTTGTTCGACCTCGGCGATTACCCCGGGCTGCTGCTGGCGTCCCCCGGAGAGCGGGATCGGGGGGCGGTGCATGGCGAGGTGTATCTGGTCGCGCCGGGGCTCGAAGCGGTGCTGGACCGGATCGAAGGGATCACCGGGGCGGCGGGCGACGAGTACCTGCGGCGCGAGGTCGACGTGTGTCCGGCCGGGGGCAGCCCCTGCACCGCCTTGGTGTACGAGATCAGTCCGCTGCACCTGTCTGGCCGGCAGCCCATCCCCGAAGGAGATTGGATGGTGCATCTGGCGCGGCGCAGTTGAGCGGCTGGTCGGGGGCGTTTTTCACAGAGCGGATGTGGCATTCCGCATCATGGAAAATCGGTCTGCTGCAATGCGGAAAAATTTCTTGATATGAGAAATTGAATTTCGTTATGCGGATTGATGTTTGTATGTTGTTGATTTTATTTGAATAAAAAAATGTCTTCTATAAGACATAAGAGAGTTTTCAACTCTTATAGAAGACTTAAAGTTCAGTCATCGGCATCGCACTTGCATCCTCTTCAAGTCCAAGTCCTTGCCGGCCTTCTTTCAATCAACCAGGAGTGAACCCATGCCGCAATCCCTCACCGAACAACTGAGCCGCGAACAGCAAGTTGCCGCCCTCGAAAAGGACTGGGCGCAGAACCCCCGCTGGAAAGGCATCAAGCGTGGTTACACCGCTGCTGACGTGGTGCGTCTGCGCGGTTCCTTCCAGGTCGAGCACACCCTGGCCCGCCGTGGTGCCGAGAAGCTCTGGAACCTGGTGAACAACGAAGCCTATGTCAACTGCCTCGGCGCCCTGACCGGTGGTCAGGCCATGCAGCAGGTCAAGGCCGGCATCAAGGCCATCTACCTGTCGGGCTGGCAGGTGGCTGCCGACAACAACGAATACTCGGCCATGTACCCCGACCAGTCGCTGTACCCGGTGGACTCGGTGCCGAAGGTGGTCGAGCGCATCAACAACGCCTTCAGCCGTGCCGATGAGATCCAATGGTCCAAGGGTGTCAACCCTGGTGACGCTGGCTACATCGACTACCACGCCCCGATCGTGGCGGATGCCGAAGCCGGTTTCGGCGGCGTGCTGAACGCCTACGAACTGATGAAGGCCATGATCCGCGCCGGTGCCGGCGGCGTGCACTTCGAAGACCAGCTGGCTTCGGTGAAGAAGTGCGGCCACATGGGCGGCAAGGTGCTGGTGCCCACCCAGGAAGCCGTGCAGAAGCTGATCGCTGCCCGCATGGCCGCCGACGTCTACGGCGTGCCCACCCTGGTGATCGCCCGCACCGACGCTGAAGCGGCCGACCTGCTGACCAGCGACTACGACGAGAACGACAAGCCCTTCCTGACCGGTGAGCGCACCGCCGAAGGCTTCTACAAGACCAAGAAGGGCATCGACCAGGCCATCTCGCGCGCCGTCGCCTATGCCGACTACGCCGACCTGGTGTGGTGCGAAACCGGCACGCCCGACCTGGCCTTCGCCAAGAAGTTCGCCGACGCCGTGCACGCCAAGCACCCCGGCAAGATGCTGGCCTACAACTGCTCGCCGTCCTTCAACTGGAAGAAGAACCTCGACGACGCCACCATCGCCAAGTTCCAGCGCGAGCTGGGCGCCATGGGCTACAAGTACCAGTTCATCACTTTGGCTGGCATCCACAACATGTGGTACAACATGTTCGATCTGGCCCAGGACTATGTGGCCCGTGGCATGTCGGCCTATGTCGAGAAGGTGCAAGAGCCCGAATTCGCGGCCCGCGACCGCGGCTACACCTTCGTGTCCCACCAGCAGGAAGTGGGCACCGGTTACTTCGATGAAGTGACCACCGTGATCCAGGGCGGCAAGTCCAGCGTGACGGCCCTGACCGGTTCGACCGAAGAAGAACAGTTCCACTGAGCGGCCTTGTGCCCCACCTCAAAAGCCCGGCCCTGCCGGGCTTTTGTTTTTGGCCCGTCCTTGGCGCCTGTTCAATGTCTCGCACGGGCCGCCCCCTGCCTTCGAAGTGGGTCCGATTTCGCTCCATCCCGAAAAGGCCGCTGCGCGACCCGTGGGAGACATTGAACAGACTCCTAGGGATTTCCATGAGCGGTCTGGCCGTCTTTTTGCTTGATTGGGTTCTATTTTTGTATACAAATAACGTACTCGAAAATAGAATCCAATCAACAAGGAGACAGCATGGAAAAGGTGGCTTTGCAATTCGCCCACACCTCCTCGGATCCGGTCGCCGGCGGCACGCCTCGGGCGCAAACCCCGCCCGAGGCCCGCTATGACCCCCGGCTTTGCAACGAGGACCTGGCCCCGCTGCGCGAGCAGAACTGGAGCGCCTACAACATCTTTGCGTTCTGGATGTCCGATGTGCACAGCGTCGGCGGCTACATCACCGCAGGAAGCCTGTTCGCCCTCGGCCTGTCGAGCTGGCAGGTGCTGGTGTCGCTGCTGGTGGGCATTGCCATCGTGCAGTTCTTCTGCAACCTGGTGGCCAAGCCGAGCCAGGTCACCGGCACGCCCTACCCGGTGATCTGCCGGTCGGCCTTCGGGGTGCTGGGGGCCAATGTGCCGGCGGTGATCCGGGGGCTGATCGCGGTGGCCTGGTATGGCATCCAGACCTATCTGGCCTCGGGGGCCCTGCTGGTGCTGGCTTTGCACTTCTTTCCTGAATGGGCGGCCTATGCCGATGTGGCCCAGCATGGCCTGGCGGGCCTGTCGACCCTGGGCTGGGCGGCCTTCATGCTCATGTGGGTGCTGCAGGCGCTGGTGTTCTGGCATGGCATGGAGGCGATCCGGCGCTTCATCGACTGGGCCGGTCCGGCGGTGTACCTGGTGATGGTGCTGCTGTGTGCCTGGCTGGTCTGGAAGGCCGGCTGGAGCCGCATCGACATGCAGCTCGGCGGCCACCGCGTCGAGGGTTGGGATGCGCTGCCGGTGATGCTCAGCGCGATTGCCCTGGTGGTGAGCTATTTCAGCGGGCCGATGCTCAATTTCGGCGACTTCTCGCGTTATGGGCGCGACTTCGCCTCGGTGCGGCGCGGCAATTTCTGGGGCCTGCCGGTGAACTTCCTGTTCTTCTCGCTGCTGACCGTGCTGACCTCGGCGGCGACGCTGCCGGTGTTCGGCGAGCTGATCACCGACCCGGTGCACACCGTCGCCCGCATCGACAGCAGCACCGCGGTGGTGCTGGGCGCGCTGACCTTCATCACCGCCACGGTGGGCATCAACATCGTCGCCAACTTCGTGTCGCCGGCCTTCGATTTCTCCAATGTCGCGCCGCAGCGCATCAGCTGGCGCACCGGCGGCATGATCGCGGCGGTGGGTTCGGTCTTCCTCACGCCCTGGAATCTCTACAACAACCCCGAGGTCATCCACTACACCTTGGACATCCTGGGCGCCTTCATCGGCCCGCTGTTCGGGGTGCTGATCGCCGACTACTACCTGGTGCGGCGCCAGCATGTGCAGGTGGATGCACTCTATTCGATGAGCCCGCAGGGACCGTACTGGTATCGCGGCGGCTACAACCCCCGGGCCCTCTGGGCGCTGGTGCCGTCGGCCCTGGTGCCCATGTTCTGCGTGCTGGTGCCGGCCCTGCATGCGGCGGCCAGCTATGCCTGGTTCCTCGGCATGGGGCTGGGCTTTGGCGTGTACCTGCTCCTGTGTCGAGGCCGCCAGGCCTGAACCCCGACCCGGCCGGTATCGGCCTTGTCTGTCCGAACCTCGTGAACCCATGAAAATCAAGATCATCAACCCCAACACCAGCCGCTCGATGACCGAGCTGATCGGCCGTTGCGCCCGGCAACGCGCCCTGCCCGGCACCGAAGTCCTGGTCGTCCATCCCTCGATGGGGCCGGCCTCCATCGAGAGCCATTACGACGAGGTCCTGGCGGTGCCGGGCCTGTTGCAGGAGATCCGTTCGGGCGAAGCCCAGGGGGTCGGGGGCCATGTGATCGCCTGTTTTGGCGATCCGGGGCTGCAGGCCGCCCGTGAGATCGCCTCGGGTCCGGTGCTGGGCATTGCCGAGTCGGCGATGCACCTGGCCAGCCTGGTGGCGCCGCGCTTCAGCGTGGTGACGACCCTGGGGCGGACGGTGGGGCAGGCCTGGCATCTGGCCGAGGTGTATGGCATGCGGCGGTTCTGCGCCAACGTCCGGGCCTGCGAGATCCCGGTGCTTGAGCTGGACCGGCCGGGGTCGGGGGCGCGCCAGCGCATCCTGGCGGAATGCCGCCAGGCCTTGCGCGAAGACCGCGCCGAGGCGATCGTGCTGGGTTGCGCCGGCATGGCGGACCTGTGCGACGAGCTGACAGCCCTGCTCGGCGTGCCGGTGATCGATGGCGTGGGGGCGGCGGTGAAGCTGCTGGAGGCCTTGTCGGGCCTCGGCCTGCGCACCAGCAAGCACGGCGAGTGGGCGCTGCCGCCGGCCAAGCCGGTGAGCGGCCTGCTGGCCGATTTCAGCCTGCTTGGCGAGCCCGTCCACGGCGCCGCCTGACGCGCTGCCGCCGCGTGATGCCCGGTCGCGATCGACGGCCGGGTGGCCAGTGCTGGGCGACAATAGGCCATGCCCCGAGCCCCGAAATCCAGCGCATCCCCCTCTGTGGCCCCTCCGGTTCCCGCGTCCGGGGCGGTCGCCGGCAGCCATTCGATCGACAGCATCGCGCAGGACATCGCCACCGCCATCATCGAGAAGCGACTGCCGCCGGGTACCTGGCTGCGCGAAGAGGCCCTGGGGCGGGTCTATGCGGTCAGCCGCACCAAGATCCGGGCGGCCCTGCTGATGCTGTCCAAGGACAAGCTCATCGAGATCATCCCGGACAAGGGCTCCTTCGTGAGCCAGCCGACGGTGCAGGAGGCGCGCGAGATCTTCGGTCTGCGCCGCCTGCTCGAGGCCGAGGCGGTGCGGCAGTTCATCGCGGTGGCACGGCGGGCCGATTTCGCCGCCCTGCAGCAGCACATCCGTTTCGAGCGCAACACCTTGGGCTCCGCGCCCACCACCGGCACGGTGCGCGAGAAGCTGCTGGGGGATTTCCACGTGGTGCTGGCCGAAGCCAGCGGCAACGCGACGCTGGCCGGACTGGTCAAGGAGCTCGTCGGCCGCAGTTCGCTGATCGCGATGCTCTACCACAGCAGCAACGACCCCCACTGTTCGTCCGACGAGCATGAGGCGCTGCTGGCGTTATGCCGCAGCGGCGACGTCGAGGCTGCCGTGAGCTGCATGACCGAGCACCTGACGCGCATCGAATCGGGGCTGCAATTGAGCCAGGACCGCAACGAGCGCCAGCTCGATCTGGTGAAGGCCTTGCTGGCCTGAGGCACGGCCATGCCTGCCCCGGCACTTCCGACCGTGCTGCTGCTGGCCTCGGGCCAGGGCCGGCGCTTTGTGGCTTCGGGCGGCGCAGGGTCCAAGCTGCAGGCCCGGCTGGGTGCCGCCACGGTGCTGCAACACACCCTGGAGGCGGTGCGGGCCAGCGGCCTGCCCTGGCATCTCGAAGACCGGGGGCATCCCGGCATGGGCGATTCGATCGCGGCGGCGGTGCGGGCCACGGCGGCGTCGCCGGGCTGGCTGGTGCTGCCGGGCGACCTGCCCCTGATCTCGCCGGACAGCCTGCGCACGGTGGCCCAGGCCTTGGCGGGGCAGGCGGTGGTGCAGCCCCATCACCGGGGGGTCAAGGGGCATCCGGTCGGTTTTTCGGCGGCCTGCGGGGCCGAGCTGATGGCCCTGACCGGGGAGGCCGGTGCGTCGTCGGTGCTGCGGGCCTGGCAGGCCAGGGGCGGGCTGCTGGCGCTGCCGCTGGACGACGCCGGCATCGTCACCGACATCGACACGCTGGATGACCTGGCCCGCGCCGAAGTCTTGTGGCGGACGCGTTCAGCCGGCCAGTGACAGCAACTGGCCCAGGGCCCGATCGTGGATGCCGAGCTCCAGCAGGTGCTCGTGGGTCCGCCGCGCATAGTCGAGCGTGGTGCCGAACTTGCCGCAGGACTGGCTGAAGATGCGGCGGTAGTCGGCCTCGCTGAGCTGCCCGGTGTGGCTGGGGCTGCGGCGCGACAGGGTGAAGGCCAGCGCCCGGACCTCGCCCTTCGGCGTCTGGCAGGGAAGCCAGCGCGGGTCGTAGACGGCATTGGCCATTTCGCGCTGCCACAGCTGCCTCAGCGCCCGCGCGCCCTCGGACTGCGCGATGCGGAACACCACCCCCTGGCAGCAGCCGCCCGAGAGCATGCCGAAGACCAGGCCCGGGCATTCGGGGGTTCCGCGGTTGATGCGGCTCCACATCTTCAGGGCCCGATGCCAGCCGTGGACGCGGGCGTGGCGTTGTTCACGGAAAGGGAATTCGGGGCGCCAGATCAACGAGCCGTAGGCGAAGACCCAGAGGTCGGTGTGGCCGCCCCATTCGGCATGGGCCTTGTCGAGCAGATGTTGCGGGTCGCGCGAGGGCTTGGAACAGGTGGGGGAGGGCACACTCATGGCCTTCGAATTTACTGCGAGTCGGCGTGCGGCGCCAGCCATGGCTTCTGCGTTTTCGGAGCAAGCTACAACGCCCGGTGAAGTTGGCCGCACCGGGCGGCCTGCGCCGCAGGCCGGGGCGGGCCGAGTCTGCCCCTTGCCATGCCGTTTTTGCGTTGATACTGTCGGGCGAGACAAGAACCTGCCATGCCCATGCTGAAGTACCTGATCAAACTGTTGCGCGGCACCTTGCTGATCGCCGGCGCCGAACTGGGCCTGCTGAGACGCTTTCCCCGGACGCTGCTGGCCGTGCTGGCGGTGGGGGTGGTGCCCGCCATCTATTCGCTGATCTACCTCTCCAGCATCTGGGATCCGGGTGGGCACACCAGCGAACTGCCGGCGGCCATCGTCAACAACGACATGGGCATCAGCTATGTGGGCAAGACGGTCAATGTCGGCACGCTGCTGACGCGCACCCTGCTGTCGGGCCGCAGCTTCGGCTTCCGGCTCATGGAGGACGAGAGCGCCGCCCGTCAGGCGGTGCGCAGCGGCGAGCTGGCCTTTGCCCTGCTGATCCCGCCCGATTTCAGCGCCAATGCGGTGCCTGGGGTGGCGCGCGGTGCCGGCCGTCTGGTGATCTACACCTCGGAGGGCAACAATTACAGCTCGGCCGGCCTGGCGCGGCGCTTCGCCGGCGAGATCGGCCACCAGGTCAACGAGATGCTCAACGAACAGCGCTGGGCGATGGTCCTCGACACCGCCACCCGGTCGCAGGACAAGCTCGGGCAACTGCGCGAGGGTCTGGGACGCCTGCAGCAGGGGGCGCAGCAGCTTGCGGCGGGCAGCACCCGCTACCAGCAGGCGGCGGTGCAGGTGGGCGGCGGCTTCAAGCAGGTGAACGCCGGCATCCGCCAGATCGAATCGCATCTGCCGGCCGCCGCCGACCTGCAGGCACTCAAGGCCGGCGCCCACCAGCTCGGCAGCGGGCAGGCCGAATTGGGCAGCGGCCTGAACCAGCTGGGGCAGGGGATCGATGCCCTGGAGACCGGGGCCGTGCAACTGGGTCAGGGGGCCCGCCAGATGCAGCATGAGACCGCCGGACTCTGGTTTGTCGGCGAGCGTGTCGCCGGTGGCGCCGGCCAGTTGGCCACGGGGGCCGACCAATTGCACCAAGGCCTGGTGCAGGCCCATGGCGGGGTGCGGCAGCTGCAAGCGGGCAACCAGCAACTGCTCACCGGCACGCAGGCCCTGGACAAGGGGGTCGGTCGCCTGGTGGATGGCGTCAGTGCGCTCGGTGACGGGGTGCGCTTGATGGCCGGCAAGCTCCCCAGCGATCCGCAACTCGACGAGTTCAGCGCCGGCGGCAGCCAACTGGCCCAGGGGGCGCAGCAATTGCTGGCCGGCATCAAGACCATCGAAGCCGCCCTGCCGACCTCGGTGGCCCATATCCAGGGCAATGCGCCGGGCCTGGCCGATTCGGTCGAACCCCGCGTCGAGGTCGATGCGCCGGTGGCCAACAATGGGGCGGCCTTCATCCCGAACATGGTCTCGGTATCCCTGTGGATCGGGGCGGTCATGGCCGGCTACCTGTTCAACATGAGCCTGGTGCTGCAGGGGCACGACGAGTTCCCCAGCCTGGCCAAGGCCCTGGGCAAGATGACCGTGCCGGTGCTGGTGGTGCTGTTGCAGGTGGTGCTGGTCGAGGCCACCTTGCTGGAGGTGCTGTCGGTCAAGGCGCCCCGGGTGATGGGGCTGGGGGTGACCATGGCCCTGGCCTCGGTGGTGTTCCTGGCGGTGCTGTCGGCCATGGTCCATGTGTTCGGCGATTTCGGGCGCATCCTCACCGTGCTCCTGCTGACCTTGCAGCTCTCTGCGGGCGGGGGCGTGCTGCCGGTGGAGTTGTCGGCCGGCTTCTTCCGGGCCATCCATTCGTGGCTGCCCTTCAGCTGGGTGGTCCAGGCCTTCCGGGCCGTGCTCTTCGGTGCGTACGACAACGGCTGGGCCCATGCCTGCGGCATCGTGATCCTGTCGGGGACGGTGGCCATCTCGCTGATCGCCCTCTTCGGGCGCTGGGTCCATGTCGATCTGGACCAGTACCGGCCGACGATCAAGGTCTGACGCGGAAGAACCCCGTCTGCCGGACCGGCCTGCAGTTCGTACCCGGTCCGTAACCGGGAGGCCGGGCGCAGACCCCGCTTCGGCGTTACGATAGCGGTTGTAATTTAGTTACATATTCCCATGAAACTCCACCCCACGATCGAGGCGGTGACCCGCCGCATCCGCGAACGCAGCGCACCCAGCCGGGCGGCCTACCTGCAGAAGATCGACGCAGCAGCCCGCCAGGTGCGCGGTGCCGACCGCATGGGCTGTGCCAATGTGGCGCATGCCTTCGCCGGTGTGCCGGCAGACGACCGGTTCCGCATCGTGGCCGAAAAGGCCCCCAATGTCGCCATCGTCACCGCCTACAACGACATGCTGTCGGCGCACGCGCCTTTCCAGCACTATCCGGATCTGCTGAAGGCCGAAGCCCGGCGCCATGGCGCCACCGCCCAGGTGGCGGGCGGGGTGCCCGCCATGTGCGACGGCGTGACCCAGGGCACGCCGGGCATGGAACTGAGCCTGTTCAGCCGCGACGTCATCGCCATGTCCACGGCGGTGGCCCTGAGCCACGACATGTTCGATGCCGCCCTGATGCTGGGCGTGTGCGACAAGATCGTGCCCGGTCTGCTGATCGGCGCCCTGCAGTTCGGCCACCTGCCCACCGTCTTCGTGCCGGCCGGCCCCATGGTGTCGGGCCTGTCCAATGGCGACAAGGCCAAGGTGCGCGAACAGGCGGCCCAGGGGCTGGTGGGGCGCGACGCGCTGCTCGACGCCGAGATCAAGGCCTACCATGGCGCCGGCACCTGCACCTTCTACGGCACGGCCAACAGCAACCAGATGCTGCTCGAAGCCATGGGCCTGCATGTGCCGGGCACCGCCTTCATCCACCCCGGCGACGATCTGCGTGCCGAGCTGAGCCGCGAGGCCTTGCGCACGGTGCTGGCCACCACCCGCGCGCAGCGCTATGCGCCCATCGGCCAGGTGGTGGACGAGCGCTGCATCGTCAACGCCATGGTGGCCCTGCTGGCCACCGGCGGCTCGACCAACCACCTGATCCATTGGGTGGCGGTGGCGCGGGCGGCGGGCCTGGTCATCGACTGGGACGACTTCTCCACCCTGTCCGATGTGGTGCCCCTGCTGACCCGCGTGTACCCCAACGGCAGTGCCGACGTGAACCAGTTCCAGGCGGCCGGCGGCCCGGGCTTCGTGATCCGCGAGCTGCTGGACGCGGGCTTCATGCACCCCGATGTGCTGACGGTGCGCCCCGGCGGCCTGCGCGAATACGGCACCGTGCCGGCAGCCGGCGAGCAGCCGGGCGCCCTGGTCTGGCGCGACCCGGGTGCCAGTGGCGACGAGTCGGTGGTCCGGCCCGCCAGCCGGCCTTTCAGCCCCACGGGCGGGCTGCGCCTGCTCACCGGGCGGCTGGGCCGCTCGGTGATCAAGGTGTCGGCGGTGCCCGACGATCGCCATGTGATCGAGGCGCCTGCCAAGGTGTTCGATTCCCAGGAAGCCCTGCATGCGGCCTTCCAGTCCGGCGAGCTGGACCGCGATGTCGTCTGCGTGGTGCGCTGGCAGGGGCCGCGGGCCAACGGCATGCCCGAGCTGCACAAGCTCACCCCGCCGCTGGCGGTGCTGCAGGGGCGCGGCCACCGTGTGGCCCTGGTGACCGACGGCCGCATGAGCGGCGCCTCGGGCAAGGTGCCAGCGGCCATCCACGTCTCGCCCGAGGCTCTGGCCGGCGGCCCGCTGGCCAAGGTGCAGGATGGCGACCTGATCCGCCTCGACGCCGTGGCGGGCACGTTGGAGGTGCTGATCGACGAAGCCGTCTGGGCCCAGCGCGTGCCGGCCCAGATGCCCGAATCGCTGCGTGCCGCCAATGCTGTCGGTTGCGGACGCGACCTGTTTTCCGGCATGCGCCAGCATGCCCTCACTGCTGAAGAAGGAGCCTGCACATGGCTGTGAACCTGCCCACCCCCCTGACGCCGCTGGCGGTGATGCGTGACGCACCGGTGATCCCGGTCATCGTGCTGCACGAGGTGGCCCATGCGGTCCCGTTGGCACGGGCACTGGTGGCCGGTGGCATCCGCATGCTCGAGGTGACCCTGCGCACGCCTCAGGCCCTGGCCTGCATCGAGGCCATCGCCCGCGAGGTGCCCGAGGCGGTGGCCGGCGCCGGCACCCTGCGCAGCGCGGCCGACGCCCGGGCGGCCCGCGATGCGGGTGCGCTCTTCGGCGTCAGCCCCGGCTACACCTCGGCCCTGGGCCAGGCCTGCCGCGACCTCGGTCTGCCCCTGCTGCCCGGTGTGGCGACCGGCAGCGAGATCATGGCCGCCATGGAGGACGGCCTGAGCGAGCTGAAATTCTTCCCCGCCCTGCAGGCGGGCGGCAGTGCCATGCTGAAGGCCTGGCATGGGCCTTTCGGCGACATCCGTTTCTGCCCCACCGGCGGCATCGGCCCGGCCAATGCGGCGGAATTCCTGGCCCTGCCGAACGTGGCCTGCGTTGGCGGCTCCTGGCTCACGCCGGCCGACGCCGTGGCGGCCGGCGACTGGGGGCGCATCGAGCAGTTGGCGCGCGAAGCCGGTCAGCTGCGTCGGGCGGCCTGAGGCGCCTCTGGAGGAGGGTGGTCAGCGCAGACCTTTGCCGCTGTCGCCCTCGGAGCGCTGGATCAATTCAATCTTGTAGCCATCCGGATCCGTCACGAAGGCGATCACCGTGCTGCCGCCCTTCACCGGGCCGGCCTCGCGTGTGACGTTGCCGCCGGCTGCCTTGATGCGCTCGCAGGCCGCGTAGGCGTCGGGCACGCCCAGGGCGATATGGCCATATGCCGTGCCGAGTTCGTATTGCTCGACGCCCCAGTTGTAGGTCAGCTCCAGCTCGGCGTGTTCGGGGTTCGCACCGTAGCCCAGGAAGGCCAGCGAGTATTTGTACTCGGGGTTCTCGGAGCGCCGCAGCAGCTGCATGCCCAGCACCTGGGTGTAGAAGTCGATCGAGCGCTGGAGGTTGCCAACGCGCAGCATGGTGTGGAGAAACCGCATCGTGAGTCCTGTGGGAATAGGGGTGAAAAGACCCCGTATTCTGCGTCGATGCGCGGCCTTCAGTGGGGCGGCAGTTCGAACACCAGGCAGGTGGTGGTGGCATGCGCATAGAGCGTGCCATCGGGCCCCAGCAGGCGGGCCTCGGCGGTGGCCAGCTGGCGGCCGCAGTGGATGACCCGGCCTTCGGCGCGCACCCGCGCCACCTTGGGGGTCAGCGCCTTCACCAGGTTCACCCCCAGCTCGGCCGTGGTGTAGCCGCGGCCGGGCGGCATCATGGTGTGCACCGCACAGCCCAGGGCCGAGTCGAGCAGGGTGGCGAACCAGCCGCCGTGCACCGTGCCCATGGGGTTGAGGTGGGCCTGGCCGGGCCGGCCCTGGAACACGGCGGTGCCCAGGCCGACCTCGATCAGCATGAAGTCGAGGGTCTTGGCGATCGGCGGGTAGGGCAGTTCACCACGCAGCATGGCCTGCATCAGCGCAAGGCCGCTGAGCCCGGACACCTGTTCGCGGCGCGCCACCCCGGGGCCGCTGCCGGCATCGAGCCGGCCCTGGACTTCGGTTTCGGTGGCCAGCCAGGCTTCGAGCCGGTTGTCGGTGGCGGGTGTGGGGCTGCTGAGGGCGTTCATGGTCTCTTCCTTTGAAATTTGTATCTGCAATGATTGTAGATACAATGAAATCATGGATGCAAAGCCCCTGTCCACCGATGTGGTTTCGCGCCCCCAGGGTTGCAGCAATTTCAAGCTGCGGGCCCTGATGCGGCGTGTGGCCCAGCATTTCGACGCCGAGATGGCACGCTGCGGGCTCAAGACCACCCAATACTCGCTGCTCACCTGCGTCGACCGCCTGGGGCCGATCCAGCCCTCGGTGCTGGCGTCGACCATGCACCTGGAACCGTCGACCTTGACGCGCAACCTGCGGCCTCTGATCGATCAGGGCTGGGTGCAACTGCAGGCCGGCCAGGATGCCCGCAGCCGTCTGGTGCTGCTCACCGACGCCGGGCGTGACAAGCGCCGCGACGCCCAGCGGCATTGGCGCCAGGCCCAGAACCGGCTCAATGCGCTGCTCGGCGAGGCGAGCGTCGCAGCGCTGCACGTGCTGCTCGACGACTGCCTGGAACGGCTGGGCCCGGCGGATCCGCCGACTTGACGCCCGGCCTTCGGCAAGTGTTGCAGGTCTTAAATTCTTGATTGCAGCAACCCCAACTCGCCTGAAAAAACCAATCAATCGATTTTGGTTACGGATGTTGCGTAACGCAGGC
>JAFAMV010000254.1 GCA_019233055.1 Curvibacter sp. | reverse complement strand
GCCGCCCGCGAGATCTTCATCCGCCAGGGCCTGGTCGAGGGCGGCTTCGAGACGCGCCTGCCCTTCCTGGCCGCCAACCAGAAGCTGATCTGGCAGGTCGAGGAACTCGAGCACAAATCGCGCCGCCAGGACGTGCTGGTCGACGAGGAACTGATCTTCGCCTTCTACGACAAGCTGCTGCCCGCCGAGGTCTGCAGCGGCGCCACGCTGGAGCACTGGTACCGCGAGCAATCGCGCGCCCAGCCCCGGCTGCTGCACCTCAGCCGTGACGAACTGATGCGCCACGAGGCGGCCGGCATCACCACCAACGCCTTCCCGCGCCATGTGCGCCTGGGCGGCGTCGACTGCCTGGCCAGCTACCTGCACGAGCCCGGCGATGCCAAGGACGGGCTCAGCGTCGAGGTGCCGCTGTTCGTGCTGAACCAGGTCAGCGACGAGCGTTGCGAATGGTTGGTGCCGGGCATGCTCAAGGACAAGGTCCAGGCCCTGCTCAAGAGCCTGCCCCAGAAGCCCCGGGCCCGGCTGGTGCCGCTGCCCGACAGCGCCGAGCGCATCAGCCACAGCCTGAGCCAGGGCGAGGCCTTCGGCCATGGCGGTCTGCTGGAGGCCCTGCTCAGGCAGGTGCGCGACATCACCCAGCTCGATGTCAAGCGGGCGGATTTCAAGCTCGACATGTTGTCCCCGCATCTGTTCATGAATTTCCGGGTGGTCGACGAACATGGGCGGCAGCTGGGCACCGGGCGCAACCTGGGGGCGCTCAAGGCCGAACTGGGCGCGAAGGCGCGCGGGGCCTTCCAGGCGCTGGCCGGCCTCAAGGTGGCGGCTGCGCCCGCGTCCGCCCCGCAGGACCCGGCCCGTGCACCGCAGCCCGCAGCAGCCAAGGGGGCCCCCCGGACGGCCCCACCTGCGGCGGCCGACCAGCGCTACACCGCCTGGTCCTTCGGTGAACTGCCCGAGCTCATGGAGATCCGGCGTGGCGGCCAGACCTTGATCGGTTTTCCGGCCCTCATCGACCAGGGCGATGCGGTGGGCATCGAGGTGTTCGACGAACCCGAGGTGGCGGCGCAGAAACACCGCAGCGGCCTGCGCCGCCTGTTCGCGCTGCAGATCCGCGATGCGCTGAAATACCTCGAGAAGAACATCCCGGAGCTGCAGAAGATGGCGGTGGCCTTCATGCCGCTGGGCACGCAGGAAGAGCTGCGCGAGCAGATCCTGGATGTGGCGCTCGAACGTGCCTTCCTGCTGGAGCCGCTGCCGACCGACGAGGCGGCCTTCAAGCGCCGGGTCGAGGAGGGGCGGGGCCGCCTGACCCTGATCGCCAACGAGGTGGCCCGGCTGGCCGCCGGCATCCTGCTCGAATACGCCGCCGCCCAGCGCAAGATCAAGGACAGCCGCCAGGCCGCCGAGGCCGCCGCCGACTGCACCCAGCAACTGCAGCGCTTGATGCCCAAGCGCTTCCTGGTGCTGACGCCCTGGGCACAGCTGCAGCACTTTGCCCGCTACCTCAAGGCGGTGACCCAGCGCCTGGACAAGTTCCGCGCCGACCCGGCCCGGGACGCTGCGCGCCTGGCCGAGTTGCGCCCGCAGGAGCAGCGCTACTGGCGCCTGCTGGCCGAACGCAAGGGCGTGGCCGACGCCCGCATGCAGGAATTCCGCTGGCTGCTCGAGGAGCTGCGCGTGAGCTTCTTCGCCCAGGAGCTGCGCACGCCGCAGCCGGTCAGCGTCAAGCGGCTCGACAAGGCCTGGGCGCAGATCAACAGCTGAAGCGGCCCGTCACCGGCCTGCCATGCGCAGGTCCCGAGACGGCGTCGCCGAGGTGACGCGAGGCCCTTCGGAGCATTACCGATGTGCGCGACGATGTCGGGTTGTAAGCTGACCGAAAGGAGACAACACCGATGCGCGCCCATGAGAAGTTCTGGCCCAAACGCCTGCCCCAACAGATCACGCCCCCGGCCACCCCCTTGTGGGACAACCTGGCCGTCAATGCCCGTCGCTACCCGGACAAGGCGGCCCTGGTCTTTTTCGGCCGCGCCTACAGCTATGCCGAAACACTGGGTCTGGTGGAGCGCCTGGCGGCCCGGCTGTTCGCGCTGGGGGTGCGCAAGGGCGACCGCGTGCTGCTCGACATGCAGAACTGCCCTCAGCTGGTGATCGCCCATTTCGCCATCCTGCGCGCCAATGCGGTGGTGGTGCCGGTGAACCCGATGAACCGGGCCGAAGAGCTCAAGCACTACATCACCGACCCCGACGCCAAGGTGGCGCTGACCACGGCCGACCTGGCGGCCGAACTGGTGAAGGCCAGCGATGCCCTGCCGCCCGAGCAGCGCCTGCGCCACCTGATCGTGACCCAGTTCACCGACGGCTTCGATCCGGCGGCCGAGCATGCCGATGCGCTGCCGCCGGCCTGGGCGCCCTGGCTGCTCACGCCCCACCCGCTGCCCGCGCTCGCCGGTGGCACGGTGGAGGCCTGGACCGAGGCGCTGGCCACTCAGACGCCCCCGCCGCCTTGTGAGGTCGGTGGCGCCGACATGGCCTTGCTGCCCTACACCAGCGGCACCACCGGCCTGCCCAAAGGTTGCATCCACATCCATTCGAGCATCATGCACAACGCGGTGGCCAGCAGCCTCTGGGGCAATGCCTCACCCGAGAGCGTGGTGCTGGGCGTGGTGCCGATGTTCCACATCACCGGCATGGTCAGCGTGCTGCATTCCCTGATCTACAGCGGCGGCACCCTGGTGATCATGCCGCGCTGGGACCGGGATCTGGCGGGGCGCCTCATCTCGCGCTACCGGGTCAGCAACTGGACCAACATCCCCACGATGGTCATCGACCTGCTGGCCAGCCCGAACTTCGCCGACTACGACCTGTCTTCGCTGTCCTACATCGGCGGGGGCGGTGCGGCCATGCCCCAGGCGGTGGCCCAGCGCCTGCTCGACAACTACGGGCTGCGCTATGTCGAGGGCTACGGCCTGACCGAGACCTCGGCACCCTCGCACTCCAACCCCGTGGATGCCCCCAAGCAGCAATGCCTGGGCATCCCCTTCATGAGCACCGACGCCCGCGTCATCGATCCGGACACTCTGAAGGAAGTGGCGCAGGGCGAACAGGGCGAGATCATCATCTGCGGCCCCGAGGTGTTTCAGGGCTACTGG
>JAFAMV010000236.1 GCA_019233055.1 Curvibacter sp. | reverse complement strand
GGCGAACAATGAAGACATGCAGACCTCTCAATCTCAGGATGGCCGCCGACACCGGACTCGGGCCGACGACGCGGATGGCGTGATTTGACAGAAGTCATCCACGCCACGGAAATAAGAAAACCGGCCATGCTTATGAAGAAGTTCGCCGGCACGAAAATCCGGTTTGCGCTCCAATCCGTCCTGACACCGACCGCGGCCTCTTCCTTTCGCCTGCCCATGAGCCAGAACACCCCCCACCTGCCCCGACTGCGCGCGTTCGTGCAGCAATTCACCCGCCTGATCGACAGCCGCCCCGACGAGCCCCGGCTGCTGCGCGAAGGCCGCACGCTGCTGGCCGCCCTGGTGGCGCACGACGACTGGCTGCCGGCCGAACTGGCCCAGCCCCACCCCGAGCACTACCAGCAGTACCTGCTGTACGCCGACGCCCGCGAGGACTTCTCGGTGGTCAGCTTCGTCTGGGGCCCGGGCCAGGCCACGCCCATCCACAACCACACGGTCTGGGGCCTGATCGGCATGCTGCGCGGCCAGGAGCGTTCGCAGCCCTATGCGCAGGACCCCGCCGGCCGCTGGCTGCCCTCGGGCCCGGCGCATGAGCTGCACCCGGGCCAGGTCGACGCGGTGTCGCCCCGCATCGGCGACGTGCACCGGGTGAGCAATGTGCTGGCCGACCGGGTGTCGATCAGCATCCATGTCTATGGCGCCAACATCGGCGCGGTGATGCGTTCGGTGTTCCTGGAAGACGGCACCGAGAAGCCCTTTGTCTCGGGCTACAGCAACCAGGCGCTGCCCAACCTCTGGGACCGCTCCGCCGAGGTGCGCGCCGGCCTGGTCCGCTGAAGCGGGCCGCTGCCACTGCTCTCTTTTTTCCCTGCCCACAGAAACGAAACCCCTAGCCGTGACCACTGCCCTGCCCCTCACCTCGTACCAGACCGTGCGCGAGCACCTGCTGAACCGGCGCGAGATCGCCCTGCTCGACGTGCGCGAGGAAGACCCCTTTGCCCAGGCCCACCCGCTGTGGGCCGCCAACCTGCCCCTGGGCCGCATCGAACTCGATGCCTGGACCCGCATCCCGCGCCTGGACACCCCGGTGGTGCTGTTCGATGACGGCGAAGGCCTGGCTGAGACGGCGGCACGCCGCCTGCAGGCCCTGGGCTACAGCCAGGTGTCGCTGCTGGACGGCGGCCTGCAGGGCTGGCGCGCGGCCGGCGGCGAGCTGTTCCGCGACGTCAACGTGCCCAGCAAATCCTTCGGCGAGTGGGTCGAGGCGGAGCGCCACACCCCCTCGCTGGCGGCCGAAGAGGTGCGGGCCCTGATCGAGGGCCGGGCCGATGTGGTGGTGCTCGATGCCCGGCGCTTCGACGAATACCAGACCATGAGCATCCCCAGCGGCATCAGCGTGCCCGGCGCCGAGCTGGTGCTGCGCGCCGCCGCCATCGCACCCGACCCGGCGACCCACATCGTGGTCAATTGCGCGGGCCGCACCCGCAGCATCATCGGCACCCAGTCGCTGGTGAATGCCGGCCTGCCAAACCGCATCACGGCGTTGCGCAACGGCACCATCGGCTGGCTGCTGGCCGGCCAGACCCTGGACCACGGCGCCAGCCGCCGCGCCCCCGGGGTGAGCCCCGACCAGCAGGCCGCTGCCGCCACCCGGGCCCGCGCCGTGGCCGACCGCGCCGGGGTGCGCCGTGCCACCCTGGCCGACCTGCCGGCCTGGGCCGCCGAGACCGACCGCAGCACCTACCGCTTCGATGTGCGCACGCCGGAGGAATTCGCCCAGGGCCATCTGCCCGGCTTCCGCAGCGCCCCCGGCGGCCAGCTGGTGCAGGAGACCGACCACAACGCCCCGGTGCGCGGCGCCCGCATCGTGCTGGCCGACACCGACGGCGTGCGCGCCAACATGAGCGCCTCGTGGCTGGCCCAGATGGGCTGGGAGGTGCATGTGCTGGACGCGCTGCCGGCCCAGGCGCTCAGCGAGCGCGGCGCGGCCCCCACCGCCGTGCCGCCGCCCGAGCAGCCGATCCCGCTGACCTCGGCGGCCACGCTGCAGGGCTGGCTGGCCGAGGGCAGCGCCACCGTGGTGATCGACTTCGCCCCCAGCGCCAACCATGTGAAGCGCCACATCCCGGGTGCCTGGTGGGCCCTGCGCTCACAGCTCGCCCAGGGCCTGGCCCACATCCGCGCCCAGGTGCCCGGCGCGCAGCGCCTGGTGCTGACCTGTGGCAGCTCGGCCCTGGCCGCCTACGCGGTGGCCGAGACCGCCCGCCTCAGCCCGGGCCTGCAGGTGTCGCTGCTCGACGGCGGCACCCAGGCCTGGATCGATGCCGGTCTGCCGCTGGAAAGCGGCGAAGCCCGGCTGGCCGCCCCGCGCATCGACCGCTACCGCCGCCCCTACGAAGGCACCGAGGCCCCGCGCGAGGCCATGCAGGGCTATCTGGACTGGGAGTTCGGCCTGGTCGAGCAGCTCGGGCGCGACGGCACCCACGGCTTCCAGGTGATCTGAAAGCGACCCAGCCTCAGCGCGCGATGTCGCGTCGGCGGCCGGGGCGGACCAGCCACTGCCCAAGCAGGTAGCTGCCGACCATCAGGGCCACCACGCCCGCGCCCATCCAGGTCTCCTTGCCATCGCGCCAGGCATCGACGGCGGGGAGCAGCTCGCTGGCGATGCCCAGGCCGGCCACCATCAGGCTGACCCCCGAGACCGACAGCGCCATCACCCGCGAGGCCACGCGCGCCGTGCGGTCGGAACGGCGGATCAGCCTCGAGATGAACCAGCCATTGAGCCCGTCGGTGATGACCATGCCGACGATGAACAGGCCGGCCAGCAGCAGAGCCGGCAGCCAGCCCTGGTAGCGCGTGGCGATCATCGCGAACAGCGAGGCCTGGCTCAGGGTCTCGAAGGACAGCGCGAACACGATGCCCACCCCCAGCATCATCACCGGCGTGCCGGCCTGCAGAAAGCGCGCGAACAGGGCACTGCGCCAGCCGGTGAGCGACACCACCTCGTGCTGCGGCGTCCGCAGCGCGCTGTGGATGTTGATCAGCGCCAGCGCCACCAGCACCGCGATGGACAGCCAGGTGCCCAGGCGATCGAGCCATTGCGGCGGCGACAGCTGACGGGCCAGCAGGGCCACGCTGACCGCCACCGAAGCGATCACCAGGCCGTGGCCGACGGAGAAAAAGACCCCGGCCAGGCGCGCCAGCCGGGGGCGCTCACGCACGTTGTAGCGCGTCATGCCGTCGATGGCGGCCAGGTGATCCGGATCGAAGCCGTGGCGGATGCCCATGAGGATCACGAGCAGGGCCAGGCTCGGCAGGTCTTGTGGCAGCAGTTCAGTTTGCATGGATCAACTCCAGGGACACCCCGCCCTGTCGACAGAAGAGAGAAATCACGGCAGGTCTCCTGACTCGGGGGTCGCTGCCTGCACTCCCCTTCCCAGGCACGGGCCCAGTGGGCGGGGCTTGCGCCCCCTGAATGCAGACTCGCCCGTCACAGTTGCGGGGGCAGTTCCGGAATGGCCGCCTGGCTGGGCAGCGTCACCGGATTCCCTTTTCATCGGCGGCCACCCTGAGGGCGGTGCGCTCGAACCGTGTGCGAGCCGCCATGATAGCGGCGGATGTTTGCACTTATACTGCCTCGCGTTGGTGCTCTCGGGTCCGCCCAGGATCCGAAGTTAAACGGGAATCAAGCAGCATCGCCCCTGCGGAGCGATGCGCACTTGAGCTGCCCCCGCAACGGTCAGTGGACGGTGCTTTCTGCCTGGCAGAAGCCACCCCGCCCAGGTCGATCACCCACTGGATGGCCCCGCCGTCCGGGAAGGGGACCCGGGTCCATCCACCAGCCCGGATACCGGCCAACAGGGCGCCGCATGCCCGCATGCGGCACATCGGCCCAACGCTGTCGGGGAAGACGGCGCCGCCGCACAGACCACGACCCCTTTCGAACCAGACCCGACATTCCAGCGCCCGCTTGGCCGCCAGCCCCTGGACGAGGCACCTCGGTGTCAGCGCAGCGGCCGGCAGCGCAGCGGCAGCAAGGCCCGCCATGGACATCGACACCGTTCCCCCGTCCCGCCCCGCCCCGAAGGCGCCCGAGCCGCGCCGCGCCGACGGACGACGCGGGCGCATCGGTCCCGGCGCCGCGCGCACGCTGCGCGGGCTGAAGACGCTGGGCATGGCGGCCGTGAGCCTGAGCATCGGTCTGGCGGCCGTGCCGCTGCGGGCCCAGGGCCTGCGCACACCGCAGCGCATCATCACCTTGTCGCCATCACTGACCGAGGCCGTCTGCGCCCTGGGACACTGCGCGCAACTGGTGGGCACCGACCGCTACTCCGACGCGCCGGGCAGCGTCTCGGCCCTGCCCCGCGTCGGCGGCCTCGAAGACGCCGAGATCGAGCACATCGTGCGCCTGCACCCCGACCTGGTGCTGCTAGGCCCCCTGAGCCGTGCTGGCGAGCGCCTGAGTTCGCTGGGGGTTCCGGTGCAGACCTATGACGCACGCACCCATGCCGACCTCCAGCGCATGTTGCTCCTGTTGGGGCAGTCGCTCGACGAGAAGGCGCGCGCCGTCGAACTCGTCCGGCACATCGAGCGCCAGATCGACGCCGCAGCCCGGCGCGTGCCCGAGGCGCTGCGCGGACGCAGCGTCTACATCGAGGTGGGCCACGGACCGAATGCCGCCAGCGACAAGAGCTTCATCGGTGAGACCGCCGCGCGCCTGGGCCTGCGCAACATCGTGGGCGGTGAGCTGGGCCTGTTCCCCAAGATCAACCCTGAGCTGGTGCTGCGCCGCGCGCCCGACCTCATCATCGGCCCGCGCGCCAGCCTGGCCGACCTGGCCGATCGCCCGGGCTGGTCCAGCCTCGCAGCCCTGCGCCGCCAGCAGGTGTGCATGTTCGATGCCGACGACTGGAACCTGATCTCGCGCCCCGGCCCCCGCCTGGGCGAAGCGGCGCAGCTGATCGCCGACTGCCTGCTCGGCCTGAGCGCCAAGACCGCATCCCATTGAGCCCCTCCGCAAGGACCTGCCATGCAAACCCGAAAGATTCCCGCCACCATCGTCACCGGCTTCCTGGGCAGCGGCAAGACCACGCTGCTGCGCCACCTGCTGACCCACGCCGAGGGCCGCCGCATCGCAGTCATCGTCAACGAGTTCGGTGAACTGGGCATCGACGGCGAGCTGCTGCGCGGCTGCGGCATCGGTTGCGACGAATCGGGCCAGGAGAACGGCCAGTTGTTCGAGCTGGCCAACGGCTGCCTGTGCTGCACGGTGCAGGAAGAATTCGCCCCCGTCATGGAACAGCTCGCCGCGCGGCGCGACCAGATCGACCACCTGGTCATCGAGACCTCGGGCCTGGCCCTGCCCAAACCCCTGGTGCAGGCCTTCCAGTGGCCGGCGCTGCGCAATGTCTTCACCGTCGATGCGGTGATCACGGTGGTCGATGCGCCCGCCGTGGCCGCAGGCCGTTTTGCCGACGACCCGATGGCGGTGGACGCGCTGCGACGCGCCGACGACAACCTGGACCATGAATCGCCCCTGGCCGAATTGTTCGAGGACCAGCTCGCCACCGCCGACCTGGTGGTGGTGCACAAGACCGACGGCCTCGACGAGGCCACGCTGGCCCGGGTCGAGGCCGCCATCCGCGCCGAGACACCGCAGGGCGTGAAGCTGCTGCATGCCCAGCACGGCCGCCTGGACCCGGCGGTGCTGCTGGGCCTGGGCCGCGCCGTCGAAGATGTGATCGACCAGCGCAAGACCCACCACGACGAAGAGGAAGACCACGATCACGATGCCTTCGACTCGGTGTCGGTCGCGCTCGAGGTGCAGGACCGCACCCGGCTCCTGCGCGCCCTGGCCGACCTGGTCGACCGGCACGAGATCTACCGTGCCAAGGGCTTCGTGGCGCTGCCGGGTGCCGCCATGCGGCTCGTGGTACAGGGCGTGGGGCAGCGCTTCGACAGCTATTTCGACCGCGCCTGGCGCACCGACGAGGCCCGCCAGACGCGCCTGGTGCTCATCGGCGACCACCTCGACGCCGAGGCCCTGCAAAGCGAACTCGGCGCGGCGCTGGCCGCCGCCTGATCCCCATGCATCTGCTGTCCACCCGCCCCGGCGGCCATGTCGAGGACGATGGCCTGGGGGTGGTGCGCGTGGCCCAGTCGCCCGCCGACATCGTGGTGCTCAGCGCCGCCGACACCACCCTGGCCCTGCTGGCCGACGGGGCGGCGTCCCTGGCGCCGGACCACCCCAGCGTGCGCCTGGCCAACCTGATGTGGCTGCGCCAGCCGGCCAGCATCGACCTCTATGTCGACGATGTGCTGCGCCATGCGCGCGTGGTCGTCATCGACCACCTCGGCAGCCCCAGCGACTGGGCCTACCTGGTGGAACAGGCCATGGCGCTGGCGCAGGCGCGGGGGCAATGGCTGGCCATGTTCTCGGGCGACTTCGGCGAAGACCCGCAGCTGCTGATGCGCAGCACCGCCGCCGTCGACGACTGCCGCCACCTGTGGCGCTGCCTGCGCGAGGGCGGCCCCGCCAACGCGGCCAGCTTCTATGCCCTGATCGCCCATGCCGCCTTCGGCCGGGGCCCCCGCCCGGCGCCCCCGCTGCCGCTGCCGCCGGCCCTGCCCTACCGGCCGCAGACGCACAGCACGCCGTGGCGGCCCGAGGCGCAGACCGCCTTGCTGGTGTTCTACCGCGCCCACCTCCAGGCCGGCAACACGGCGGCCTTCGATGCCCTGCTGTCGGCCCTGAGCGACGCCGGACTGAATGCGCTGGCCCTGGCGGTCGATTCACTGAAGACCCCGGCCAGCCTGGCGCTGCTGCAATCGATGGCCCGCGAGCACCGGGTGGCCGTGGTCCTCAACGCGACCAGCTTTGCGGTGTCGTCGCCGGACGCCGGCGACGGCGCCCCGGTCGCGCCGGCACTGGCCGGCGATGCCCCGGTGCTGCAGCTCATCACCGCAGGCTGCGCACAGGACCAGTGGCAGGCCGACCCCCATGGGCTCGCCCCCCGGGACATGGCCATGCAGGTCGTGCTGCCCGAGGTGGACGGCCGCATCGGCACCCGCGCAGTGAGCTTCAAGGGCCTGCTGCGTCGTTGCGAGCGCACCGAAGTGGACGTGGTGCGCTACGAGCCCGAGATGGAACGCATCGCCTTCGTGGCCGAGCTGGCGCGCCGCTGGTGTGTGCTGCGCCACAAGCCCCCGGCGGACAAGCGCATCGCCCTGGTGCTGGCCAACTACCCGAACGACGACGCCCGGCTGGCCAACGGCGTCGGCCTGGACACCCCGGCCTCCACCGTCGCCATCCTGCAGGCCCTGCGCGCCGCAGGCCATGCCACCGGCCCCCTGCCGCACGACAGCGACGACCTGATGCAGGACCTGGTGCAGGGCGTCACCAACGACCTCGACGCCAATGACGCCCGGCCCGCCGGCCAGAGCCTGTCGATGGCCGACTACCTGACCGACTTCGAGGCCCTGCCCCCCGGAAACCGGCAGGCCGTCCTTCAACTCTGGGGGCCGCCCGGGCAGGACCCGATGGTGCGCGCCGGCCGCTTCATGATCGCCGGCCGACGCTACGGCCAGGTGTTCGTCGGCCACCAGCCGGCGCGCGGACGCGACCTGGACCTGGTGGCCACCTACCATGACGCCGATCTGGTGCCGACACACCACTACCTGGCCTTCTACTTCTGGCTGCGCCGGGTGTTCGCGGTCGACGCCGTCGTCCATGTGGGCAAGCACGGCAACCTCGAATGGCTGCCCGGCAAGAGCGTGGCGCTGGGCGCGGCCTGCTGGCCCGACATCCTGCTCGGTCCGCTGCCGCACCTCTACCCCTTCATCGTCAACGACCCCGGCGAAGGCAGCCAGGCCAAGCGGCGCAGCCAGGCCGTCATCATCGACCACCTGATGCCCGCCCTGACGCGTGCCGAGAACTACGGCCCGATGCAGGCGCTGGAGCGCCAGATGGACGAGTACTACGAGGCCCTGTCGCTCGATCCGCGCCGGGCCCGGCGGCTGCGCGCCGACATCCTCGACCATGTCCTGCGCCACCAGCTGCACCAGGAACTCGGCTTCGAGCCGCCGCAGGACGAGGCGGCTCGGGAGCGGCTGCTCAGTCGCCTGGATGCCTACCTCTGCGAGATCAAGGAGTCGCAGATCCGCGACGGCCTGCACACGCTGGGGCAGTCGCCGCAGGGGCGCCAGCGCATCGACACCCTGGTGGCGCTGACCCGCTTTCCCGCCGGCCAGGGCGCGGGGCAGCAAAGCCTGCTGACCGCGTTGGCCCGGGACCTGGGCCTCGGCGACGCCGACCTGCTGAGCCCGGACTGGAACCAGCCCTGGACCGGTCCGCGCCCGGCCCTGCTGCAGGCGGTGCTGGCCGGCCCCTGGCGCCATCTGGGCCACACGCGCGAACGGCTCGAACTGCTGGCCGCACAACTGATGGCCGACCTGGCCGACGGTCGTGCCTCGCCCCCGCTGGAGAGTGGCGACTGGCCGTCCACCCAGCCCGTCCTGCGGCAGGTGCGCGAGCAACTGCTGCCGCGGCTGGACGCCTGCGGACCGAACGAGATCGCCCAGCTGCTGCAGGGCCTGGCCGGCCGCTTCGTGCCCGCCGGGCCGAGCGGCGCCCCTTCACGCGGGCGGCCCGACGTGCTGCCGACCGGGCGCAACTTCTACTCGGTGGACACCCGGGCCGTGCCCACGCCCACCGCCTACACCATGGGCGCGGCGGCGGCGGCACGGGTGGTGGAGCGCCACCTGCAGGACCACGGCAGCTTCCCGACCGCCGTCGGCCTGTCGATCTGGGGCACCAGCACCATGCGCACCGGCGGCGAAGACCTGGCCCAGGCCTTCGCCCTGCTCGGGGTGCGGCCCCGTTGGGCGGCCGGCAGCGCCCGGGTGGTGGACATCGAGGTGCTGCCGATGAACATCATGAACCGGCCGAGGGTCGACGTCACCCTGCGGGTGTCGGGCTTCTTCCGCGATGCCTTCGCCAACCTGATCGACCTGTTCGACACCGCGGTGCAGGCCGTGGCCGAGGTCTCGCCGGACGAGGAATCCGACGAGGTCAACCCGATCCGTGCGCGGGTGCAGCGCGAGGCCCGCCAGGCCGAGGCGGCAGGCGCGACACCCGAGGCGGCCCGCCGGCAGGCGACCTGGCGGGTGTTCGGACCTCGGCCCTCGGGCTACGGCGCCGGCCTGCAGGAGCTGATCGCCAGCGGCCGCTGGACCGACAGCGCCGACCTGGCCCAGGCCTACCTGCGCGCCGGTGCCTATGCCTACGGGCAGGACGCGCATGGCGCGGCCGCCCGCGCGGTGTTCGAGCAGCGGCTGGCCGGCATCGATGCGGTGCTGCACAACCAGGACAACCGCGAGCACGACATCCTCGACTCGGACGACTACTACCAGTTCCAGGGCGGCATGGCGGCAGCGGTGTCGCAGCTGGCGGGCCGCCCGGCCGCGCTCTACCACGGCGACTTCAGCGTGCCCGGCGCGCCGCGCATCCGCACCCTGGGCGAGGAACTGGCCCGGGTCGTGCGCTCGCGTGCGGTGAACCCGAAATGGCTGGACGGCGTGAAACGCCACGGCTACAAGGGCGCCTTCGAGATCGCCGCCACGGTGGACTACCTGTTCGCCTTCGACGCCACCACCGGCACGGTGGCAGACCACCAGTACGCCCTGGTGGCAGAGGCCTATCTGCACGACGACGACACGCGCCAGTTCATGCAGCAGCACAACCCGAAGGCCCTGCGCAGCGTCGGCGAACGCCTGCTGGAGGCGATGGACCGCGGCCTGTGGTCCGAGCCCGGCGAGCACCGGGAGCGCATCCAGGCCCATCTGCTGGAACTCGAACACCGGCTTGAAACCAGCGGCGACCCCCGCCGAGCGGACGACCTCACATGACCCCCACCCCCTCGGCCGCACGCGCGGCCCTCCCCTTCACCGCGCTGGTCGACCAGGCACCGCTGCAACGCGCGCTGCTGCTGGCCGCCGTCGACCCCGCCATCGGCGGAGTGCTGATCTGCGGGCCGCGCGGCACCGCCAAGTCGACCGCCGCGCGCGCCCTGGCCGGCCTGCTGCCGCAGGCCCCCTTCGTGACCCTGCCGCTGGCCGCCTCCCTCGAGCAGCTGGTCGGCACCCTGAATGTCGAGG
>JAFAMV010000132.1 GCA_019233055.1 Curvibacter sp. | reverse complement strand
CCCAGTGCGAGGCGGTGAAGGCCGGCGCCGGCCTGGCGGTGTTGCCCGCCTTTGTGGCGGCACGCGATCCGGCGCTGCAGGCGGTGCTGCCGCAGCAGGCGCGTTTCACGCGCACCTTCTGGATGTCCATGCCGGCCGAGGCCAAGCACCAGGCCCGCATGCAGGCCGTCTGGGGCTTTGTGCGCGAGACGGTGCAGGGGCTGCAGGACTGGATCAACCCGGCGCCCTGACTGACCGTCCGTCTGCGGGTTTGTCACCAGTGGACACCAGGGCCTGCCCTGTGCCATCGTGCAGCCATGCGGTGGAGAGACCACCGCAGACCACGGTCCCACTCCACGAAAAAGGAGCCTCGGCCATGAAGACACGCCAGAGAATCCTGCTGATGAGCCTGGCCTCGCTGCTGGGCATGGCCTTGATCAGTGCCCTGGGCCTCCAGGCCCTGCGCCAGACCCTGGTGGAGGGCAAACAGGAGCAGATCCTGAAGGTGGCCCATATGGCGCAGGGGGTGGTGGCCCACTATCAACAACTCGAAAGCACCGGCAAGCTCAGCCGCGAACAGGCCCAGGCACAAGCCCGGGAAGCCCTGTCCGGTCTGCGTTTCGGCGACGACTACCTGTTCGTGCGCACCCTCGACAACGTGATGCTGGTGCATGCCGACCCCCGGCGCGTGGGCCAGGTCGACAAGGGCTCGCGCACCGAGGATGGCCGCATGACCTCGGACATCTACCGCGAGGGTCTCAGCCGGGCCCGTCAGGTGTTCATGACCGCCTATGTGTCCCGGCCCTCGGCCACCGACAAACAGGAGGTGCCCAAGCTGCTCGGCGCCATCCTGGACGAGCGCTGGGGCTGGGTCATCGGCAACGGGGTCTTCATCGACGACATCGATGCGCTCTACCGCGGCTACCTGTTGCGCTTTCTGGGCCTGAGCGGGCTGGTGGTGGCGGTGCTGCTGGGCCTGGGCTGGCGCACCCACCGGGTGTTGCAGCGCCAGCTCGGGGGTGAGCCGGACTACGCGGCGACCATCGCCCAGGGCATTGCCACCGGCCGGCTCGACCAGTCCATCGTGCTCGACGGCCCCGCCGACAGCCTGCTGGGCCACATGCAGGCCATGCAGCGCTCGCTGCGCGAGGTGGTGCAGGAGGTGCAGCAGGGGGCTGGCACCATCCGCCAGGCGGCCGATGAGGTGGCGCAGGGCAGTCAGGACCTGTCCAACCGCACCGAGCAGGCCGCCGCCAGCCTGGAGGAGAGCGCCTCGTCGATGGAGCAACTGACCGACAACGTGCAGCACAATGCCGAGGCTGCGCAGCAGGCCCGGCAACTGGCCCAGCAGGCCAGCGAGGTGGCCAGCCGGGGCGGCAGCGTGGTGGCCCAGGTGGTGAGCACCATGGCCGACATCAGTGATTCATCGCGCCGCATCGGCGACATCATCGGGGTCATCGACGGCATCGCCTTCCAGACCAATATCCTGGCGCTGAACGCCGCAGTCGAGGCGGCCCGTGCCGGCGAGCAGGGGCGTGGCTTTGCCGTGGTGGCCAGCGAGGTGCGCAGCCTGGCCGGCCGCAGCGCCCAGGCCGCGCGCGAGATCAAGGGCCTGATCGCCGACTCGGGCAGCCGGGTCGAGAACGGCGCCCAACTGGTCCAGCAGGCGGGCAGCACCATGGACGACATCGTCCGCGCGGTGGGCCAGGTCAGCGCCATGATCCAGGACATCTCCGAGGCCGGCGCCCAGCAGAGCCGCAACCTGGGCGAGATCGGCAGCGCGGTGTCGCAGCTGGACCAGATGACCCAGCAGAACGCCGCCCTGGTCGAGCAGAGCACCGCCGCCGCCGCCAGCCTGCAGGAACAGGCCCAGCGGCTGAATGGCACGGTGGGGCATTTCCATTGCTGAGGCCAATGGCCCGGTGTCCGAGCGTGGCGACAACACGTCTAAACAGGCCTAGTCTGACCCCGACCAGGGGTTGAACAGATCGATGCCCAGGCCTTCGAAATCCCGGGTGTTGCGGGTCACCATGCACAGACCGTGGGCGGCCGCAGTGGCCGCCAACAGCGAATCGATGGTTGGCAAGGGGCGGCCAGCCTTGGCCAGTAAGCGGCCCCAACGATCGCCGACGAGCTGATCGATGGGCAGGATGCGCCCCTGAAAGTAGGCGGGGAGCTCGGCTTCCAGCCAGTCGCTCAAGATCTGCCGTTTCGGGGTGTCCTGCAGGCTGTCGATGCCTTTTCGGATTTCGCCGAGGGTGAGGACGCTGAGGAACAAGGAGCGGGCGGGGCGCTGTGATATCCAGTGGGCGACGGCAGGGTCGGGGGCTTTGCGCCGAAGCTCGGACAGCACGTTGGTGTCCAGCAGGTAACTCACCAGGGTACCTCCCGGGCCGTGTCTTTCTGCCGTGTCAGGTCCAGCTCAAGATCCGGAAACGGCGCCTGCCGCATGAACTCCACCAAGGATTGGTGTCGACCGGAGAGCGACTCATACTGCTTTTGCGACAGCAGAACCGCCACCGGGCGTCCATGTACGGTGATGTCCTGGGGGCCTTCAGTTTCGGCCTTCTTGACGACCTCGGAGAAGCGGGCTTTGGCCTCTTGCACTTGCCAGACGGACATGGGTGCCTCCTTGGGTTCTGACTAGAAGGGACATAGTTTATCGGCCGGCGGGGCTGAGGTGGCTTTGCTGGCTGGAAGCCGCCCCGCTCGTCAGCTCTTTATCTTGTGCGCCGGCAGGCGTGCCGCCAGCCGCTCGCCCATCTCGGCCCCCAGGGCCTGCAGGCCGCTCAGGGGGCGCACCATCACCTCGAATTCGGTGATGCGGCCCTGGGCGTCGAACTGGATCAGGTCGATGCCCTTGAGGTCCTTGCCCTTGACCTGGGCGCTGAACTCCAGCACCACGCTGAGGCCGTCGTCGCTGGCCAGCTCGCGGTGGTAGGTGAAGCCCTCGAAGACCTGCATGACGGTGCCCAGGATCAGCTCCAGGGCGGCGGCCGGGCCGTAGGGCGTGTGGGCCATGGGTGAGCGGAACACCGCGTCGGGGTGCAGCAGGGCGCCCAGGCCGCTGAGGTCTTTGGCCTGCACCATGGCGTGCCAGCGGGCCAGCGATTCGCGCACGGCGGGCTGGAGGTGGGTCAGGGTGTTGATCATCGGTGTCTCCTTGGGGGTGGGGGGCTTCAGATCCGGGCCGCCAGGGTGGTGCCCTGGTGGATGGCGCGCTTGGCATCGAGTTCGACGGCCACGTCGGCGCCGCCGATCAGGTCCACTGTGCAGCCGGCGGCCAGCAGGCCCGCGTACAGATCGCGCTGGGGTTCCTGGCCGGCGCAGACCACCACGTTGTCCACCGCCAGCAACTGGGGCTGGCCGTCCACCGTGATGTGCAGGCCGGCGTCGTCGATCTTCTGGTAGGCCACCGAATTCGTCATGGCCACGCGGCGGGCCTTCAGGCCGCTGCGGTGGATCCAGCCGGTGGTCTTGCCGAGCTGGTCGCCCACCTTGCTGTCCTTGCGCTGCAGCAGGTGCACCTGGCGCGGCGAGGGCGCCACCTCGGGCCGGGCCAGGCCGCCCGCATCGGCGTAGGCCGGGTCGATGCCCCATTCGGCGTAGAACTTCGCCGGGTTCAGGCTGGCGCTGTCGCCCGTGTGGGTCAGCGCCTCGGAGACATCGAAGCCGATGCCCCCGGCGCCGATCACCGCGACGGAGCGGCCCACCGGGCGGTGGTCGCGCAGCACGTCCAGGTAACCCAGCACCTTGGGGTGGGCGATGCCCTCGATGGCCGGGACGCGCGGCACCACGCCGGTGGCCAGCACGATGCGGTCATAGCCGCCGGCCTGCAGCCGGGCCACGTCGACCCGGGTGTTCAGGCGCACATCGACCTGCTTGAGCTCCAGCTGACGCCTGAAATAGCGCAGGGTCTCGTGGAACTCTTCCTTGCCCGGCACCTGCTTGGCGATGTTGAACTGGCCGCCGATCTCGCCGGCGGCCTCGAACAGGGTGACCTGGTGGCCGCGCTCGGCCGCAGTGACGGCAAAGCTCAGGCCGGCCGGGCCGGCACCGACGACGGCGATCTTCTGCGGCTGCGGGCTGGGGGTGATGCGCAGTTCGGTCTCATGGCAGGCCCGTGGGTTGACCAGGCAGGAGGTGGTCTTGCCGCCGAAGGTGTGGTCCAGGCAGGCCTGGTTGCAGCCGATGCAGGTGTTGATCTCGTCGGCCCGGCCCTCGGCGGCCTTCTGCACGAAGAAGGGGTCGGCCAGCAGGGGGCGGGCCATCGACACCATGTCGCAGAAGCCGTCGGCCAGCAGTTGTTCGCCCACCTCGGGCGTGTTGATGCGGTTGGTGGCTACCAGCGGGATGCCGACCCGGCCCTTGAGGCGCTGGGTCACCCAGGCATAGGCGGCGCGCGGCACCTTGGTGGCGATGGTGGGGATGCGGGCCTCGTGCCAGCCGATGCCGGTGTTGAGGAGGGTGGCGCCGGCGCGCTCCACGGCCTGGGCCAGCTGGATCACCTCGTCCAGGGTGGAGCCGCCCTCGACCAGGTCCAGCGCCGAGAGCCGGTAGATGATGATGAAGGCCGGCCCCACCCGTTCCCGCACCCGGCGCACGATCTCGAGCGGGAAGCGGATGCGGTTCTCATAGGCGCCGCCCCATTCGTCCGTGCGGTGGTTGGTGCGCGCGGCGATGAATTCATTGATCAGGTAGCCCTCCGAGCCCATGATCTCGACGCCGTCGTAGCCGGCCGACTGGGCCAGGGCCGCGCAGTTGACGAAATCGGCGATGGTCTGCTCGACCTCCTCGCCCGTCAGGGCCTGGGGCACGAAGGGGTTGATCGGCGCCTGCAGCGCGCTGGGGGCGACCAGGCTTTTCTGGTACGAATAGCGGCCGAAATGCAGGATCTGCATCGCGATCTTGCCGCCGGCGGCGTGCACCGCCTCGGTGACGACGCGGTGCTGCCGGGCCTCGGCCTCGGTGCTGAGCTTGGCACCGCCCTTCATGGGCCGGCCGGCCTCGTTGGGGGCGATGCCGCCGGTCACCATCAGGCCCACCCCGCCCTGGGCCCGCTCGGCATAGAAGGCCGCCATGCGCTCGAAGCCGCCGGGCAGCTCTTCGAGGCCCACATGCATCGAGCCCATCAGCACGCGGTTCTTGAGGGTGGTGAAGCCCAGATCCAGGGGCTGCAGCAGATGGGGGTAGGGGTGGGGCATCGCGGGTCTCCGTTTTAATTGCAACTGGTTGCATAAAATTCTAGAGGCAAACCTTGAATTTATGCAACTGGTTGCAATTTCGGCTGGCAGGCCGCTCCACCCAGGCGGCTGAGGCAGAATCGGCCGATGTCCCTGCCCCATGCCCTGCTCACCGCCCTGGTCGAACGCCCCAGTTCGGGCTTCGATCTGGCGGCCCGCTTCGACAAGTCCATCGCCTATTTCTGGCCCGCCTCGCACCAGCAGATCTACCGCGAATTGGCCAGGTTGGAAGAGGCCGGCTGGGTGCGCTCCAGCCCCGATGAGAACGCCCGAGGCGGGCGCAAGGTGTACGAGGTGCTGGAGGCCGGGCGCGAGGCCCTGCGTCGCTGGGTGGCCGAGCCCAGCGAGCCGCGTCCGCTGCGCGAAGAGCTGATGATCAAGCTGCGGGCCGATGCGGCGGTGGGGCCCTGTGGGCTGCAGGAGGTGCTGCTGCAGCGCCTGGCCGGGCACCAGGCCCAGTTGGCCGAATACCTGGCCATCGAGGCGCGTGACTTCACGCCGGGTGTCGGCAGCCGCGCTCAGCGCCTACAGCACCTGGTGCTGCAGGCCGGCATCCAGTTGGAGACGATGTGGATCGGTTTTTCCAGGCAGGCGCTGGAGATCCTGGACGAGGCCGGTGAGGGCGCGGCCACGACAGCCGCGCCGGACTGAACTCAGTCTCCGGTCTTCACCCGGTACTGTTCGATGCTGCCGTTGGCGATGGCGGCCTGGATCCAGGCCGGTTTGCGGCCCTTGGCCTTGAGTTCACCGTTCCACGACAGGCCCCGGTTCGGATCGTAGAAGGTGGTCGGGCGGTGGCTCTTGACTTCCAGCACCGTGCGGCTCATCGAGCTCAGGTCGACCTGGGCCGGGGTCAGGCCGAACTGTTCCACCAGGGCCCGGGCCTGGGCCACGGCCTCTTGGCGCTTTTCCTGGAAGAGGGCGTCCCGCTGCGCCTGCAGGCGCGCGATCTGCTCATTGATGGCACGGATTTCACTGAACATATGGACGCGGATTTTAGTCTGCCGGGGCAGGATCGGAGACGGGTGGTGTCAATCGCCCAGGTCCAGGACCGCCGCCAGCGGCAGCGAAGGCGGCGCGCCGTAGTCGGCGATCAGGCCCGCGCGGTCCGGGGCCTGCGCCAGCTCTGCCAGCTCGGTCTCCAGGCAGCGGATCGAGCTGCGGTCCAGGGCCGCGAAAGGCTCGTCGAGCAGGACCAGCCGGGCCTGTGAGGCCAGGGCGGCGGCCAGCCAGACCTTGCGCCGGGTGCCGGTGGAGAGCATGTAGAGCGCCTTGTCCAGATGTGGCACCAGGCCCAGGCCCTCGAGCAGTGCATCCAGCCGGCTCCGGTCGAAACGCGGATGGCGCTTGGCCACCCAGGCAAAGCAGTCGGCCGGCCGCTCGCGGTCGAAGCGTTCGTTTCGGGGGTCCAGCCAGCAGACCTCGGCCTGCCAGGCGGCCGCGTCCTGCAGCGGGTCGAGCAGGCCCAGGCGCAGGCTGCCGGCGTCGGGTTTCAGTTCGCCCGCCAGCAGGCGCAGCAGCGTGGTCTTGCCACGGCCCTCATCGCCGCAGACCAGGCTGAGGCCCGGCGGCAGCGTGGCCTGGAAGTCCTGGAACACAGGGATGGGGCCGTGCGAGAAGTGCAGGCCGGCAATCTGGAGAAATGGCGGGGAAAGGCTCATGGGATCGCGGGGAAGGTGAAGAGGCCGCCTATGATCATCGCATCCCGCGAGGGTGGCGCCGGCCCCGGCCGCCCACGCCGAGCCCTGCCATGAACCCCGTCAATCCCCTGATGCCAGCCCTGCCGAACGTCCGTGTGCTCTCCGTCATCCCGCCGATGACCCAGCTCAACACGCCCTATCCCTCCACCGCCTACCTGACGGGCTTCCTGCGCTCACGGGGCGTGGCGGCGCAGCAGGACGATCTGGCCCTGGCCCTGGTGCTGGCCCTGTTCTCGCCCGAGGGGCTGCGCCGCGTGCAGGCCTGCGTGGCGGCCGTGCCGGCGGCCCGGCGCAGTGCGGGCCTGCGTTCTTTCGAGGCGCAGTTCGAGCGCTACCTGGCCACCATCGGCGCCACCATCGCCTTTCTGCAGGGGCGCGATCCGACGCTGGCGCACCGCATCGTGGGCCGTCATTTCCTGCCCGAAGGGCCGCGCTTCGACGCGCTGGAGGTGTATCTGGCCGAGGACGGCGAAGACCCCCTGGCCTGGGCCTTCGGCAGCCTGGGCCAGCAGGACCGCGCGCGGCACCTCGCCACCCTCTACCTCAACGATCTGGCGGACGTGGTCCGCGAGGCGGTCGATCCGCGTTTCGAGTTCGTGCGCTATGCCGAGTCGCTGGCGGCCGCCCAGCCCAGCTTCGATCCGCTGGCCCGTGCGCTGGCGGCCGAGCCGACCCTGATCGACCAACTGCTGCAGGACCTGGCGCTGGCCAGCGTCGAGCGCCATCAGCCCACGGTGCTGCTGCTGTCGGTGCCGTTTCCGGGGGCGGTCTATGGGGCCTTGCGCATCGCTCAGGTGGTCAAGGCCCGGCGTCCCGAGATCGTCGTTGTCCTGGGTGGCGGCTTCGTCAACACCGAGTTGCGCGAGCTGGCCGAGCCTCGGGTGTTTGATTTTGTCGACTATGTGACGTTGGACGCTGGCGAACGTCCCCTGCTGGCCCTGCTCGAACATCTGCAGGGGCAGCGCTCGCGCCAGCGCCTGGTGCGCACCTTTGTGCGCGATGCCGACAGCGGCGAGGTGCGCTTTCTCCACCTCGCCGAGGCCGACATCCCCTTCGAGGAGGTCGGCACCCCGACCTGGGACGGCCTGCCGATCCAGAACTACCTGTCGCTGCTCGACATGCTCAACCCCATGCACCGCCTCTGGAGCGACGGGCGCTGGAACAAGCTGACCGTGGCGCACGGCTGTTACTGGAAGAAATGCAGCTTCTGCGATGTCAGCCTGGACTACATCTCGCGCTATGAGACCGCTACCGCGACCACGCTGGTGGACCGCATCGAGGCCATCGTGGCCGAGACCGGGCAGAGCGGCTTCCATTTCGTCGATGAGGCGGCGCCGCCGAAATCGCTGCGCGCCCTGGCCGCCGAACTGCAGCGGCGCGGCACCTCGATCTCGTGGTGGGGCAACATCCGTTTCGAGAAGTCCTTCACGCCCGAGCTGTGCCGGCAACTGGCCGACAGCGGCTGCATCGCGATCTCGGGCGGCCTCGAGGTCGCCTCAGATCGGCTGCTGCAGTTGATGAAGAAAGGCGTGTCGGTCGAGCAGGTGGCCCAGGTCACCCGCAGCTTCAGCGAGGCCGGCATCCTGGTGCATGCCTATCTGATGTATGGCTTCCCGACCCAGACCGTGCAGGACACGGTGGACGCGCTCGAGTATGTGCGCCAGCTGTTCGAGAACGGCTGCATCCAGTCCGGCTTCTGGCACCGTTTCGTGTGCACGGTGCACAGCCCGGTGGGGCAGCAGCCCGACGCCTATGGCGTGTCGCTGCTGCCGCTGCCGCCAGGCCGTTTCGCGCGCAACGATGTCGGCTTTGTCGACCCGAGCGGCGTGGACCACGATGCGCTCGGCGTCGGGCTCAAGAAGGCGATCTACAACTTCATGCACGGCATCGGCCTCGACGAGGACGTGCGCAGCTGGTTCGACTTCCACGTGCCCAAGACCACGGTGAAGCGCCAGCGCATCGCGCGGGCGCTGGACCCGGCTGCGTTCAGTAGCCGACGGTGAAGCGGCGGCGGCTGTGGGCTGGGCGCTCGGCCTCGTCGAGCATGGCCACGGCGTAGTCGGGCACGCTGATGCGGCTGTCGCCCTGGGCGTCCACCAGCAACTGGTCGCCGCCGAGGCGGAAGCGGCCGGTCTTCTCGCCGGGCACGATCATGGCGCTGGGGCTCAGCAGGGTCCAGTCGAGGGTGCTTTCGGCACGCAGCAGGTTCAGCGCCTGACGCGCCCCTTCGGCCGAGGCCCGGTAGGCCTCCGGGAAGCCGGGGGTGTCGAGCACCTGGACGCCGGGTGCGACCTCCAGGCTGCCTGCCCCGCCCACGACCAGCAGACGACCCACGCCAGACTGGCGCACCGCCTGCAGGATGGATTGGAAGCCACGCAGGTAATAGCCCTGCACATCGGCCTGGGCGTGGCCGCTGAAGGCGCTGATGACCAGGTCATGGCCCTGCAGCTGGCCGGCCAGGGTGGCGGTGTCGAGCGCGTCGCTCTTCAGCGCGATCAGCTGGGGGTGGGCGCTGAGGCGCTCGGGGCGGCCCACCAGGGCGGTCACGCGGTGGCCTCGGGCCAGGGCCTCGGCCAGCATGCCGGAGCCGATGAAGCCGGATGCGCCGATCAATGCGATGTTCATGTTCAATGCCTTTCAGGATCAGGAGTCGCCCAGGGGCGGGTGGGGAGACTGTCGCAGTTCGCATTGATTTGATAAACCGCTGATGTCAGAATTTATTGTTATGGATTCATTGACAGTAGAGGGCGGGTCATTTCATGGCCCATGACACGCCGGCCGATCTGGACGCGGTGCTGGTGTTCGCCGCCGTGGCCGAGGCCGGGGGCTTCACGGCGGCGGCCGAGCGCCTGGGCTGGTCCAAGGCGCGGGTCAGCCTCGAGGTCAGCCGCCTGGAGGCGCGCCTGGGCCTGAGCCTGTTCACCCGCACCACCCGCCGGGTGCTGCTGACCGAGGCCGGGCAGACCCTGTTGAGCGATTGCGTGCCGGCCTTGCGCGGCGTGCAGGATGCGATGGCGGGGCTGGGGCGGCCCGGGGTGCTGCGCGGCACGCTGCGTGTCGCCTGCACGGTGGAGCATGCGGTGCAGTCGCTGGCCGGCGCGGTGGCCGAGTTCTCCCGGCGGCACCCCGAACTTCAGATCGAGCTGCGCTCCAGCGACCGGGTGGTGGACCTGGTGCGCGAAGGCGTCGATGTGGCCATCCGCATGGGTTGGCTGCGCGATTCGAGCCTGCGCGCCACACGGCTCGGGGGCTTCGGCCAGCAGGTGGTGGCGGCTCCGGCCTATCTCGAACGGGTGGCGCCGCCCCGCGAGCCCGAAGACCTGGCCCATCTCGACTGGCTCACCCTGACCCTGTTGCCCACCCCGCTGACCTGGCGTTTCGTGGGGGTCGATGAGGCAGTGCGCCATGTGCGCATGAGCGGTCGTCTGCGCTGTGATTCGGCAGCCACCCTGCGCCAACTGGCGCTGGAGGGGGCCGGCGTCACCGTGCTCGACCAGCCCAGCACCGCCGCCCTGGTGGCCGAGGGGCGACTGGTCCGGCTGCTGCCGCAGTGGCAGCTGCCCGAGGGGGGCATCTATGCGGTCTATGCGCCGGGGGTGCATGTGCCGCCCAAGGTGCGGGCCTTCATCGACTTCTATGCGGCGCGCCTGGGGCTGGCCACGCATTAGCCCTTGGAGGCCTGTTGGTAAGGGACCGCCGGTAAAATGAAGGGTTATCCCCAGGAATCCCCCGCATGAACGCCCCCGTTGACGTGTCCTTTTTCACGCGCGCCGCCAAACCCCTGAACAGCTATCGCAAGTTCTGGGCGGCGCGCTTCGGCACGGCCCCGTTCCTGCCGATGAGCCGCGCCGAGATGGACCGCCTGGGCTGGGACAGCTGCGACATCATCATCGTCTCCGGCGACGCCTATGTGGATCACCCGAGCTTCGGCATGTCGGTGATCGGGCGCATGCTCGAGGCCCAGGGCTTCCGCGTCGGCATCATCGCGCAGCCCGACTGGCAGAGCGCCGAGCCCTTCCGGGCGCTGGGCCGGCCGAACCTGTTCTTCGGCGTCACCGCCGGCAACATGGATTCGATGATCAACCGCTACACGGCCGATCGCAAGATCCGCTCCGACGACGCCTACACCCCCGGCGATGCCGGCGGCAAGCGGCCTGACCGTGCGGCCATTGTCTACAGCCAGCGCTGCCGCGAGGCCTACAAAGAAGTGCCTATCGTGCTGGGCGGCATCGAGGGTTCGCTGCGGCGCATCGCGCACTACGACTACTGGAGCGACAAGGTGCGCCGCTCCATCGTGGTCGATGCCAAGTGCGACCTGCTGCTGTACGGCAATGCCGAACGCGCCATCGTCGAGGTGGCGCATCGGCTGGCCGCCCGCGAACCGGTCGAAAAGATCACCGATGTGCGTGGCACCGCCTTCATCCGGCGCAGCGGCGATGAATCTGCGCAAGGCTGGTTCGAGATCGACTCCACCCAGATCGACCAGCCCGGCCGCGTCGAGGCCCATGTCAACCCCTACCTGATGGTGTCCGAGCAGGCCCGCGAGCAGGGCGCCAGCTGCGCCCGCGAGGACGAGGCCGCCACCGTCGCGGCACAGGCCGAGGCCAAGGGTCAGGCGGCGGTGGCGGTGAAGCCGTTGAACTTCGTGCCCAATCCGGCCCTGGCCGCCGGCCGGGTCAAGGTGCCGCCGCGTGAGCGCAGCGTGATCCGGCTGCCCTCGTATGAGGCGGTCCGCAGCGACCCGGTGCTCTATGCCCATGCCAACCGGGTGCTGCACCTGGAGACCAACCCCGGAAACGCCCGGGCCCTGGTGCAGGCGCATGGCGAGGGCGTGACCGCGCGCGATGTCTGGATCAATCCGCCGCCCGTTCCCCTGAGCACCGCCGAGATGGACCTGGTGTTCGATCTGCCCTATGCGCGCAGCCCGCACCCCTCGTATGCCGATGCGCAGGGCAGCCACGACGGCGAGACCAAGATCCCGGCCTGGGAGATGATCCGTTTCAGCGTCAACATCATGCGGGGCTGTTTCGGGGGCTGCACCTTCTGCTCGATCACCGAGCACGAGGGGCGCATCATCCAGAGCCGCTCCGAAGACTCGATCATCCGCGAGGTCGAGGAGATCCGCGACAAGGTCAAGGGCTTCACCGGGGTGATCTCCGACCTGGGCGGGCCCACGGCCAATATGTACCGCATCGGCTGCAAGAGCCCCGAGATCGAGGCCGCCTGCCGCAAGCCCAGCTGCGTCTACCCGGGCATCTGCCAGAACCTCAACACCAGCCACGAGCCGCTGATCCGGATCTACCGCCGCGCGCGGGCGCTCAAGGGCATCAAGAAGATCCTGATCGGCTCGGGCCTGCGTTACGACCTGGCGGTGAAGAGCCCCGAGTACGTGCGCGAGCTGGTCCAGCACCATGTGGGCGGCTACCTCAAGATCGCGCCGGAGCACACCGAGCAGGGCCCGCTGAGCAAGATGATGAAGCCCGGCATCGGCACCTACGACCGCTTCAAGCAGATGTTCGAGAAATTCTCGGAAGAGGTCGGCAAGAAGCAGTTCCTGATCCCGTACTTCATCGCGGCCCACCCGGGCACCAGCGACGAGGACATGATGAACCTGGCCCTCTGGCTCAAGCGCAACGGCTTCCGGGCCGACCAGGTCCAGACCTTCTACCCCAGCCCGATGGCCACGGCCACCGCCATGTACCACAGCGGACGCAACCCGCTGCGCAAGATCAGCGGCGACAGCGAGGCGGTCGACATCGTGCGTGGCGAGAAGCGGCGCCGCCTGCACAAGGCCTTTCTGCGCTACCACGACCCGAACAACTGGCCCCTGTTGCGCGAGGCGCTCAAGACCATGGGCCGGGCAGACCTGATCGGCAATGGCAAGCAGCACCTGATCCCGACCTTCCAGCCGGTGACGGATGGGGCCTACCAGAGCGCCCGCCGCAAGAATTCCACCCCGGCGCCGGTGTCCCGACGATCGGGTTCGGCATCGGCCCCGGTGTCCAAGGGGCGACTCCTGACCCAGCACACCGGGCTGCCGCCCCGCGATACAGGCAGTGGTGGCGCAGGGCGCAGAAAACCCCGCTGAAAAGACGGCTTGGTTTGGATGAATCAGCTTGCCTCCTGATAATTGATGCAAATCAATAATGACAGGGGGTGGTCATGGCGCATCCGGCATTCCGGTTGCTGGTGTCTCCGGCGGGCTTGCGGGCCGGCACGGAGCATCTGTTGGGTGTGGCCGAGAACGGCGTGATCCTTTTCTCGGCCGCTTGTGCCCCGGCCGTGACGGCGGCGACCTTGTCGCCATGGCTGTTCGACGAAGCCGGGGCCGACCTCGGTGGCGTGGCCATCCGGCTTCTGGGCGTCGCCACCTTCCAGGACAGTGCCTGCGAAGGCTCGGTGGTGATCCGCTCCCGTTTCAGGATGGCGTGAACGACTGGCCGCCGGGGCTCACTGGATCGGCCTGGGCCTGTGCCTGAGCGGGTCCAGCAACTGCTTCAGGAAGGCCTGCTCGCGTGGCAGGTCCACCGATCTCAGGCCGGGCAGTCCCTGGAGGCAGAGCGCGTCCAGGCGGCTCTGCCATGGCTCCAGCCAACTGTTCAGTTGCTCCAGGTGCCGGCCTTGCAGATAGCGCTGGGTAGTCGTCGCCAGGAGCAACAGTTCATGCAGCCGGCGCAGGATGAAGAAGGCTTCGAACATGTCGGGCGTGATCGGGTCCGGCCGCGACCAGTCGGGGCGCAGCCCGAACATCCTCGTGGTGCGCTGACCCGCGCCGTGACAATCGAAGGCGACGCACCCCGAGAATCCTTGGGCCGCAAGCTCCGTGTGGATGGCACAGCGGAAATCCGTCTGCAGGTGGGGGCAGGGGGTTTGGGCTGGTTTGTCGAAACCGAAACCCTGTTCCGCATCGAAAGGCAGGGCCACGCAGCACAGGCCGACGCAGGCATTGCAATCGGCCTGGAGGGGTTGCGGTGTCATGGAAGGCGACCTCTTCATGTCATGCAAAAGCTGTCGGCCCATTCGGAAAATGCCAGTGTTGCATCGGTTGCGAATTAATTCACCGAAAACGATTCAGCAAAATCTTAAATGGTCGGCTAACGTTGTAAACAGTCTTTTCGGCAGCTATGATTTGACTGACATTTTGTTACTTAATGTCGGCTTTTATCTACCCCTGATGGACGCTGCAAGGGCATGCCCTTGGCCCTCGGACCCGAGAAGAACATGAACGAAGCATTGCGTGAGATTTTTGCCAAGCAGGGCCGTCTGGCGACGGCCATCGACAGCCTTGGCGATGACGCCGATCTTTTTGCCGCCGGGCTGGACAGCCTGGCCATCGTCAACGTGATGTTGGCGGTCGAGGACCGTTTCGATGTCGAGATTCCCGACGAATACCTGAACCGGGCCACCTTCTCCAGTATTGCCGCCCTGTCGGCAGTGCTGCGCCAGCTCCAGGCTGCGCAGCACGCCTCATGAGCGCCCGGATCGAGGGCGCTGCTCCCGCCCGGACGGCCGAGGCCGTGTCGCCGGCGACGACCTGGGACTGGCGCGCGCGGGTGGCCGAGGTGGTGGCCGTGGCGGCACGCCATGCCGATGAGGTCGACCGCGACGCCCGCTTCCCCGCCGAGGCGGTGCAGTGCATGCGCGATGGCGGCCTGCTGGGCGCGGCGGTGCCGGTGGAATTGGGTGGTCAAGGCCTGGGCCTGCGCGAGATCGCTGCCATGTGCGCCCAGATCGGTGGTGCCTGCGCGGCCAGCGGCATGGTGTTCGCCATGCACCACATCAAGCTGTCTTCGATCGTGCACCACGCCGGCTCGTCGACCTGGTATCGCGACCTGCAAAAGCAGATCGCCGAGCGCCAGTTGCTGCTGGGGTCGGTGACCTCCGAGGTCGGGGTGGGGGGCGATATCCGCCGCTCGCTCACCGCCGTCGCCGTCGATGGCGACCGCTTCACCCTGACCAAGCACGGCTCGGTGGTGTCCTACGGCGCGTATGCCGACGCACTGCTGATCACGGCGCGGGCCGACGAGCAGGCTCCTCCCAATGGCCAGGTGATGGTCACGGTGATGCGCGAGCAGTACCGGCTCGAGAAGACCGGCAACTGGGATGCGCTGGGCATGCGCGGCACCTGCAGCGATGCCTTCATGATCCACAGCGAAGGGGTGCGCGAGCAGATCTTCGAGGCACCGTTTGCCGAGATCATCGCCAACACCATGCTGCCGGTGTCGCACATCCTGTGGTCCAGCGTCTGGTTCGGCATCGCCCACAATGCCTTGCTGCGGGTGCGCGCGCATCTGAAGGCGGCCATGAAGCACAACGGCGGCAACCTGCCCGCCGCCGCCAGTCATCTGCCCGATCTGGTGGCCAAGGTGCAGGTGCTGCATGCCCGGCTGATGTCGGCCCTGGGCCGCTTCGAGCTGGTGTTGGCCGCCGGCCCGGGTGCGCTGCCCATGTCCCTGACCACCGACCTGACCCTGCTCAAGAGCACCATGTCCGAGGGCTGCCTGGCCGTGGTGCAGCAGGCGCTGTCGACGGTCGGTTTTGCCGGCTACCGCAGCGAAGGCCCGTCGGCCCTGGGGCGCCATCTGCGCGACCTGCATTCGGCGCCGCTGATGATCAACAACGCCCGCCTGATCGACACCATGAGCAGCTTCCTGCTGCTTGATCCTCTGCAATTTGGATTTGTCTGACATGGATTCCCGCACGAGCTTTCTCGAAGAACTGATTTCCGCCGGCCATTTCATCCCGATGGGAGAGGACGGCCTCTACGGCAAGAGTGGTGTCTTCGAAGACATCGTGGAGCGGCTTGATCGTCTGATCAGCCAGCATGGTGCCGCCCAGCAGGCCGAGGTGATGCGTTTTCCGCCGGCCATCACGCAGCAGACCTTCGAGGAGAGCGAATACCTCAAGACCTTCCCGCACTTCGCCGGGACGGTGCATTGCTTCTGCGGCGACGAGCGCGAGCATCGCCGCGTGCTCGACTGCGTGGCCGAGGGCAAGGACTGGACCGAGGGCCAGAAGGCCTCGGGCGTGGTGCTCACGCCGGCGGCCTGCTACCCCTCCTATCCCATCGTCGCCAAGCGGGGTCCGGTCGGTGCCGATGGGGTCACGCTGGACCTGATGTCCTATTGCTTCCGCCACGAGCCCTCGCTGGAGCCGACCCGTCTGCAACTGTTCCGCATGCGCGAATATGTGCGCATCGGCACGCCGGACCAGGTGCTGGCCTTCCGCGCCCACTGGCTGGAAGCGGGCGAGAAGCTGATGCGTTCGCTGCAGCTGCCGCTGACCATCGATGTGGCCAACGACCCCTTCTTCGGCCGTGCCGGCCGGGTGCTGGCGGCCAGCCAGCGCGAGCAGCGGCTCAAGTTCGAACTGCTGGTGCCGGTGAACAGCCAGGAGAACCCCACGGCCTGCCTGAGCTTCAACTACCACATGGACCATTTCGGTCTGATCTGGAAGCTGCGCACCCCGGGCGATGAAGTGGCCCACACCGCCTGCGTGGGCTTCGGCATGGAGCGCATCACGCTGGCCCTGCTGCGCCACCATGGACTCGATCCCAAGGCCTGGCCGGAGGATGTGCGCGCCGTGCTCGGAGGCCTGTGATGCTGGATCAGGTGGTGTTGCCGGCCGAGCCGCATCCCCTGCATGCGGCCGATCGTCATTGGCCGCAGTCCAACTGCAGCCTGGACCTCTGGATCGGCTACCTGCACAGCCGGGGACTGGCCCCCGAGGCCTTGATGGCGGCGTTGGTCGAGCTGGACCACGAAGGCGACCAGTTCACCTTCTGCAAGTTCGACATGGGCGACCTGACGCGCCTGCATGGCCTGGTGTTGCGCGAGTTGGCCATCTTCGACCGGCTGCAGGAGCATGTGGCCGTCCAGGTGGCGCGCGGCAACCTGGTGCTGGTCGAGCTCGACGGCTTCCACCTGCCTGACACCCGGGCCACCTCCTACCAGCGCGAGCACACCAAGACGACGGTCGGCATCAACCACATCGATGCGCAACGCCGCCAGCTCGGCTACTTCCACAACTCGGGTTACTACACCCTGGGCGGCGCCGACTATGAGGCCCTGTTCGCCGTCGATGCGCAGGACCGGCAGGCTGGCGCGACCCTGTTTCCCTACACCGAATTCGTGCTCGACCGGGCCGAACCCCTGCAGGGCGAGGCCCTGCGGCTGGGGGCTTTGGAGACCCTGAGGCAGCACCTGACGCTGGCGCCGGCACGCAACCCCTTTCTTGCCTACCAGTCGGTGTTCGATGCCGACCTGTGCCGCCTCATCGAGCGGGGCAACGACTTCTTCCACATCTACGCGTTCAACCACTTCCGTCAGTTCGGCGCCGTCTTCGGCTTTCTCGGCGCCTTTGCGCTGTGGCTGGATCCGGGTCAGGGCGCCGAGACGGCGGGGCATTGCGAGCAGATCGCGGCCAAGGCCAAGCTGATGCAGTTCCGGGTGGCCCGGGCCGTGGCCCGCGGCCGGGCCGATGACAGCGGCCTGATCCTGGACGACGTCGCCCGCCACTGGGAGGCGGTCATGGCAGGTCTGCGGCGCCTGGCCGGCTGAGCACGATGGCCCTCTCATTGAGCGGGTGGGCGCTGGCGCTGCCGCCGGCATCCTGCGCCACACCGGCGGATCTGCCGGCCGGCCTGGACTGGCTGGCCATCGACGGGCCCTGCACGGTGGCTTCGGCCTTGCAGCGGGCCGGTCGGCTCGATCCCGATTCCCCGGGAGATCTGGGCAGCCGTGAATATTGGTATCGCTGCAAGGTCGAACTCGATCAGGCCGCCGATCTGCGTTTCGACGGCGTGGCCGGGGTGGTCGAGCTGTGGCTGGACGACCGGTGTCTGGCGCGCCACGACCACATGTATCTGCCGCTGGAATGCCGTCTGCCGGCGCAGTCGCCGGGCGTTCTGTACCTTTGCGTGCGGGAGCTGGAGAACCAGGCGCCCAAGCGGCAGGGGCGGGCCCGCTGGCGGCCCCGCATGATCCAGCCGCCACGTCTGCGCGATGTTCGTCAGAGTCTGCTCGGCCGCATGAGTGGCTGGTGTCCCGACCTGCCGCCCCTGGGGCCCTTTAGGGCGGTCTCGCTGAGACCGGCCGATGCCGTCGCCGAACCCCGCCTGCTGGCCCTGCAGACCGACTGGAACGGGCAGGGCGCCGAGTTGCGCGTGCAACTTCACCTGCCGGACCCGGCCGGTGCCTGGCTGCATTGCGCCGGACACCGCCTGCCGCTGCAAGCCTGCGGCGAAGGGGTCTGGGAGGCGGCCGGCCCAGTGCCGGGGGCGCAGGCCTGGTGGCCGCACACCCACGGACGGCCTGAACTCCACCGTCTGGAGCTGGAGACGGCGGCAGGGCGCCGTGTGCTGGCCCGGGTGGGGTTCCGCCGCATCACGCTGGAGACCGCCGACGGCGCCTTCGCCTGGCGCGTCAACGGCCAGCCGGTGTTCTGTCGTGGCGTGTGCTGGACACCGTCGGATCTCGCCGGACTGTCCTGCGAACCGCTGCCGGTGCGGGCCCAGATCGGCCTGCTGGCCGAGGCCGGCATGAACATGGTGCGCCTGGGCGGCACCATGCTGTACGAGGATGCCGCCTTCTTCGAGGCCTGCGATGAAGCCGGCGTGCTGGTCTGGCAGGACTTCATGTTCGCCAATTTCGACTACCCGGGCCGCGACACTGCCTTCATGGCCCAGGTCGAGGCCGAAGCGCGGCATCAGCTGCAGCGCAGCCTGGGACACCCGAGTCTGGCGCTGCTGTGCGGCGGCAGCGAGGTGCGCCAGCAGGCCGAGATGCTGGGGGTGGACTGGCCCGCCGACGAGCCCCTGTTCGAGGGCCTGCTGGCAGGCGTCGCGGCGCAACTGAGGCCGGACCTGCCCTATCTGCCCAACACCCCCTGGGGCGGGACGCCGGCCTTCTCGACCGGGCAGGGGGTGAGCCACTATTACGGGGTCGGCGCCTACATGCGCCCCCTGGAAGATGCCCGGCGCGCCGGTGTGCGCTTCGCCAGCGAATGCATGGCCCTGGCGCACCTGCCGTCCGAAGCCGAACTCCCGCCGGCCCTGGCCCGCCAGCCGCTCGATGCCGCCTGGAAGCGCGGCACGCCGCGCGACCTGGGGGCGTCCTGGGATTTCGACGACGTCCGCGACCACTACCTCGGCAGTCTCTATGGGGTCGATCCGGCCCGGCTGCGGCGGGAAGACCCGGCGCGCTACCTTGATCTGGGGCGCGCCGTGTCCTGCGACCTGGCCGAAGCCCTGTTCTCTGAATGGCGGCGCCCCGGCTCGGGTTGTGGCGGCGGTCTGGTCTGGCAGTGGCGCGATCTGCGCCAGGGCGCCGGCTGGGGCCTGCTCGACCAGGCCGGTGTGGCCAAACCCGTGCTGCATGCGCTGGGCCGCCTGCTGCAGCCGGTGCAATTGCTGCTCACCGACGAAGGTCTGGACGGCCTGGCGCTGCACCTGATCAATGAAAGCGGGCAGCCCCTGGCCCTGAGCCTGGGCCTGCGGGCGCTGCGCGAGGGCGAGCGCAGCGTGGCCGAAGGCGAGCGGATGTTGACGCTGGCGCCGCGCGAACAGCTCACGGTCCGCAGTGGCGACCTGCTCGGGCGTTTCTTCGACATCAGCTATGCCTATCGTTTCGGTCCACCGGCCCATGACGTGAGTGTGGCCACCCTGCGCGATGCGCACAGCGGGGCCCTGCTGGCGCAGGCCTGTCACTTTCCGCAGCGCCTGCTGCCGAGGGCCGAGCTGGGCCTGCAGGCCCGGGTGTCGCACGATGCCGAAGGGGTATGCCTGCACCTGAGCACGCGGCGCTTCGCCCAGTACCTGCATTTCAGCAGCCAGACGCACCGTCCCGCGCAGGACTGGTTCCATCTGGCCCCCGGCGAAGAGCGGTGCGTGCGCCTCTCGCCCCGAGCGGGTGTGGCGCAGATGCCGGCCTTGCAAGGCGGCAGCCTGGCGGCACTCAATGGACTGGGGTCCACCTGGGTGGCGCTGGCGGAGCCGCAGCCGTGAACCACATGCAGGCCATGGCCGTCGGCGGCTGCGCAGCCACCCTGCACCTGCCCGAAGGCGGCCGCTTCCGCCAGCTGGTGCTGATCTGCAACAGCTTCGGCTATGAAGGTCTCTATGTGCACCGGGCCCTGGCTGCGCTGGGCGAGGACCTGGCCGCAGCGGGCATGGCTGCGCTGCGCCTGGACTACCCGGACCAGGGCGACAGTGTGGATCTGCCGCCCGAGGCCGACGCCGTCGGGGCCTGGCTGGACAGCCTGCGTGCGGCCCTGGCCTGGGCGCGCCATCGCTATCCGGGCGTGGCCCTGAGTCTGTGCGGCTACCGCCTGGGGGCCCTGCTGGCGGCAGAAGTGGCTGCGCAGGAGCCGGAGCTGTGCGGCCTGGTCCTGCTGTCGCCGGTGATGAGCGGGCGCAGCTATGTCCGGGAGCTCAAGCTGTCCATCGGGCCCAATGCTGCGCAGGCCGAGGTGCAGGGCCTGAGCCAGGAGGGTTGGTGGCTGTCGGCGGCCAGCCTGCAGCGTCTGGCCGGCCTGGACCTCAAACACCTGGGTGCACCGGCCCGGATCGACGTCCTGGCCCTGGCCGACAGCGGAACACGGGCGCTGGAGAAGTGGGCCGCCGCCTTTCGTGCCACCGCCGAAGAAGGGGCCTCGAGGCCTTTGTGCTGTGAGGTGCATGAAGCGCCGGAGCTGCTGCTGCTGCGCGATGATTCCCATGCGGTGACCGTGCCGGAGACCGGTTTCGCGCAGGTGGTCGACTGGCTGCGCCGCCGCCCGGCGCAGCCGTCTCGCCCGGCCGCAGAACCCGATCCGGCCCCGCTGCCGGCCGCCTGGGCGGTGCCCGGCGGGGTGGAGCAGCATCTGCGCTATGGCCCGCAGAAGGCCTTTGCTGCGGTCTGGACCCGTCCCGACCCGGACCGGGGTGGCGGACCCTGCCTGCTGATCCTCAACACCGGCGGCAACCCGCGTTCCGGCCACAACCGCCTGTCGGTCCGCCTGGCCCGTGCCCTGTTGCAGCAGGGCGTCAGCACCCTGCGCGTGGATGTGAGTGGCACCGGCGACGCCTGGCCGGTGCAGCGAGGGCGCAATCAGGCGCTCTACAGCGGCGCGCCGGTGGCCGATGTCGGGGTCGCCCTGGACTGGCTGGAGCATCAGGGGCATGGCAGGCCGGCGGTGCTGGGCCTGTGTTCGGGCGCCTACCTGGGCTTCCAGGCGGCCTTGGCGCAAGAGCGGGTCGGCAGTCTGTTGATGGTCAATTCGCAGAGCTTCCTGTGGCATGGGCGTCCTTTCGGCGAACCGGTGACCGAAGGCGCGGCAGCGGACCAACCCGTGCAACTGAAACATCTGGACCGCTACCACCGGATCGTGTTCACCGCAGACTTCTGGCGGCGCCTGTGGCGCCGTGAAGTGCGTGTCTGGGAGGTGGTGAGCCGCCTGGTCGGCGCCCATGTCTTCCGGCTGGCCAGCGCCGTGCAGGCGCGTCTGCCGGGGTGGCTGGTCCTGGTGCCGCGTGCGGCGGCCATCCAGCGGCATTTCGCGGCTTTGCTGCGCCGTCGTCTGCCCCTGCTGCTGGTCTATGGCGACACCGATCCTGGCATGAACGAGTTGCAGGCCTGTTTCGGACCGGCCGGCATGCGGCTGGCCCGCCAGAGCGGGGTGTCGGTGCAGATCGTGCCGGGGGCCGACCACACCTTCACCGAGCCCGCGTCGACCGACACGCTGGTGCGCATCGTGGGTGAATTCGTACGGCATCGCGCCTGAGTCTGGCGGAGGGCGGCGGCCGCCGGGTGGAATTCCATCCTGGATGTGACCGCATCGGCTGGCGCACCGCCTCGGCGGGGGGCACAATGGCCGTCAGGGTAAACCTAGGCCGGAGCGCCAGGGAGCCCTCCCTAGAATGTAACGGTCCGATTCATATTGATCAGTCCGGATCGAGGAGCCCCATCAGTGCAAAGCAAGAAACCCGCCGCTGGCAAGTCTGCGCAGCGCGTCATCAAGAAGTACCCGAACCGGCGCCTCTACGATACCGACACCTCCACCTACATCACGCTGGCGGAGGTGCGTCAGCTGGTCATGGACAGCGAAACCTTCGTGGTGCGCGACGCCAAGACCAATGAAGACCTGACCCGCAGCATCCTGCTGCAGATCATCCTCGAAGAGGAAGCGGGGGGCGCGCCGATGTTCTCCGAAGCGGTGTTGTCGAGCCTGATCCGTTTCTACGGCCATGCCATGCAGGGCTTCATGGGCTCGTACATCGAGAAGAACATCCAGGCCTTCACTGAGATGCAGGCCAAGCTGACCGAACAGTCCAAGAGCGTCTCGCCCGAGATGTGGGCGCAGTTCATGAGCATGCAGTCGCCCCTGTTGCAGGGCATGATGGGCAGCTACACCGAGCAGTCCAAGAGCCTGATGGGGCAGTTGCAGGAACAGATGCAGAAGCAGACCGAGCAGATGCTCGGCGCCTTCGGCCTCAAGCGCTGAGACCAGGGCTTCAGCGCCGCCGGGCCTGCTGCAGTGTGGCGGTGGGCAGGCAGGCCCGGGTAGGGATGGGCTGCTTCAGGCGGCCGCGAAGGCCATGGTGCCGGCGGCCGTGTTCGAGATCGGGATGTGGTAGTTGGTGTGCACCTTGCGTACCTGGCCCGGCACGGCGGCGCGTGTGGCCAGCCACATCAGCAGCTCGACCCCCTGGGTGCCGGTCTTCTCGACCAGTTCGGGAATGCTGAACTGGGTGGCCCACTCGGGGTCGTTGAACAGGCTGTCCATGAACTTCAGGTCGAAGGGCTTGTTGATGAAGCCGGCCCGTTCGCCGTCGAGCTGATGGCTCAGGCCGCCGGTGCCGATCACCACCACCTTCTTGTCGCTGTCCCAATTGGCGATCGCCTGGCCCACGGCCTTGCCCAGTGCCAGGCAGCGCTTGGCGCTGGGCAGGGGGAACTGCACGGTGTTGATGCAGATCGGCACGGTCAGCACCGGGCACTCACCTTCGGGCCAGAACAGCTTGAGCGGCAGGGTGAAGGCGTGGTCCACCAGCATTTCCTGGCAGGTGGTGATGTCGAACTCCTGCTCGACCAGGTGGTTGATGATGTGCCAGGACAGGTCGGTGGCGCCCTTGAACGGCGGCAGGGTGGGGATGCCCCAGCCCTCGTCGGCGTTGTTGTACTGCGGGGCGGCCCCGACCGCGAAGGTGGGCATCTTGTCGAGGAAGAAGTTCAGGCCGTGGTCGTTGTAGAACACCACCGCGATGTCGGGTTTCACATCGTCCAGCCATTGGCGCACCGGCAGGAAGCCGTCGAAAAAGGGCTTCCAGTAGGGCTCGTTCTGGATGCCCTTGGCCATGGCGCCGCCGATGGCGGGAACGTGGGAAGTGGTCATGCCACCAACAATCTTTGCCATTTTGTTTCTCCGTTGTCGTCGTTGTGGGGGGCTCAGGCGGCCAGGGTGTCGGGCTGCTGGTTCTGCGCCACCAGCATGGCCTTGAAGGCGTCCTTGCTCATGCCGGTCTGGGCGGCACCCAGGTCCTGCACATCCAGGCCCAGGATGCCGGCGAACTTGGCCAGGTAATACACATTGCCGCCGGCGGCCAGCAGGCCCAGCACATCGCGTTCGCGGATGGCGCGGGCCTGTTCCTCGTTCAGGCCGTAGGCGGCCATGTAGGCGGCTTCGTCGGCCTTGAAGGCGTTGCGCTTGTCGGCGCTGTTGAACGAGAAGCACATCTTGTTGAGCGCATAGCCTTTCTGGGCCTGGTCGCCGTCGAACAAGGTGGTGCCCGGGATCTTGGGCTTGGTGGTGGTCATCTCTGTCTCCTGCGGTTGGTCGGGAACAGCCCGCAGTATTCCCCTCTGGTTACCAGAGATAAACAGATGCATACTCATCTATTGCATGAACAAAATCGATTGGTTGAACCTGGATGCCCGCCTGCTGCAGTTGCTGGTCACGGTGCATGAGTGCGGCAGCATCACGGGCGCGGCGCAGCGGCTGGGTTTGACCCAGTCGGCGGTCAGCCATGGCCTGGACCGCCTGCGTGCCATCGTGGGGGACGCCCTGTTCGTCAAGTCGGGCCGGGGCATCGTGGCCACGGCCCAGGCGGGCCTGCTGGCACAGCGCGCCCGCCAATTGCTCGATGGTCTGGAGGCTTTCAGCGTGGCCGCCGGCTTCGATCCGGCCCGGCTCCACACCTGTTTCACCGTGGCGGCCAACGACCTGCAGCGCGATCTGCTGCTGCCGCCGCTGCTGCGCCGGCTGCGCCAGCAGGCCCCCGGGGTCAGCCTGCGGGTCATCAAGTCGGGTGCCCCGGGTCCGGGGCTGCTGCGCGACGAGGTCTGCCAGCTGATCATCACCCCGCGCCCCCCCGAGGCCTCGGACATCCTGCAGAAGCGCCTGTTCGAAGACCGCTATTGCGTGTTCTACGACCCGGCCTGCCGTCGTCCGCCGAGCAGCCGCGCAGACTACCTGGCGGCGGACCATGTCACCGTGCTATATGAGCCCAGGCGCAGCCTGGACCTGGACCATTGGATGCTGACGCAAGGCGTGGAGCGCCGCTTTGTCGCCAGCGTCCCTGGCATGGCGGCGCTGGGCTCGATGCTGCGTGGCAGTGGCTGGCTGGCCACCGCGCCCTCACTGCTGGCACGCGAGACCCTGCACGGCCTGGCCGCCGCCGCCGTGCCGCTGGCCACGCCGCCGATGCCCATGTACGCGGTCTGGCACCTGAGGCACCAGGGGGATCCGGTGCATCAGTGGTTGCGCAGCGCGCTCGAGCTGGTGGTGTCCGAGGTCTTGCAGGAAGAGCGATCCAGGCTGGGCCGGGTCGCCTCCTCTGGCTGAGGGGCTTCACTGGCCGGGCGCGCCACCCGCAGTCATGGCCTGCATCAGGTTCAGCACCGCCATGGCATTGCTGGCCGTGGTGGCCAGGGTGTCGATGGTGCCGGTTCGCAGCGCCCCCAGCATCCCGGTGACCTTGCTCGATTCTGAGGCGACGGCGATGACATTGGGGATGCGGCGCAGGTCGTCGGTGCTGAGTCCGATGACGCGGCCCTGGATGGGCAGGGCCGCAGGCCGGCCGTGCAGGTCGATGAAGTCGTAGCCCATGATGTCGCCGACGATGCCCGCGCGTTTGGCCGTGGCGATCTCCTGGGCCGAGAACCAGCCCATGCGCACCATGTTGCTGTCTTCGTTCATGTCGCCGATGCCGACCAGGGCGACGTCGGCGCGCCGGGCCTTGTCCAGGGTCTGGCGCACGGTGTCGTTGGCAAGCAGGTGCTCGCGCAACCGAGGGTCGCCGACCAGGGCGGGTGCGTAGAGGGTCTCGCTGTCGCCGCCGAATCGGGCGGCCAGGCGGCGGCAGATGTGGTCGGGGTTCATGGCTTCGCCGCCACGGTAGCTGCCGCCGATGGCGCAGATGAAGGTGGCCGGGCGATGGGTGGCGCTCATCACGTGCTCGCTGACGGCGCTGACGTTGCGTCCCATGCCCACGGCCACGATGGCGCCTTCGCTGAGGTTGCGCTCCAGGTAGGTGGCCACCAGGCCGCCTAGGATTGCCCGCTGCTTGTCCGGGTCCTGGTGGTCCACGGACAGCAAGGCCCGCTTGATGCCGAAGCGGGCGATCAGCTCCTGTTCCAGGTCGACGGTGTGGCTGGGGTGGTGCTGGACGCGGATCTCCACGATGCCCAGTTCCTGCGCCCGCCGCAGCAGGCGGCCGACCGTGGCGCGACTGATGCCGAAGCGCTCGGACAGGGCCTCCTGGGTCTGCCCGTCCACGTAGTACAGGGTCGCCAGCCGGGTGAGTTCCTCATGCGGCATGGAGGCCTGGGGGGCGCCGTGGCGTGGGCGGGCTGCTTCAGTCATGGGGCGAGATTGTCGCCGAGTCTGCTCAGGAGGTCGCTGCGGGGCTGGCGCAGCCGCTGCTCATGCGCCGCCAGTGCATCCAGTTTGGCACGGGAGCGGGATTCCGGCCGGCTCAGCAGAAAGGCCTCGACGATCACCTTGGCCAGTTCGAGGCCCACCACCCGGGCGCCGAGGCTGAGGATCTGGGCATCGTTGCTCTTGCTGGCCCGCTGCGCCGAGTAGGTGTCGTGCGCCTGCGCGGCACGGATGCCCGGCACCTTGTTGGCTGCGATGGCCATGCCGATGCCCGTGCCGCAGAACAGCAGCCCGCGTTCGGCCCGGCCTTGGCGGATCGCCTCGGCCACCGCCACGCCGATATCGGGGTAGAGCACCGGCTGGTGGTCATGGGTGCCGAAATCCAACAGCTCATGGCTTTGTTCGAGCAGCATGCGTTGGATGGCTTCTTTCATGTCGCAGGCTGCTTCGTCGCAGCCGATGGCAATTTTCATGCGGGGGTCTTTCAGGCGACGACAGCTGTTCACTGGATGGTGTAGCCGCCGTCGATGACGAGGTTGGCACCGTTGATCATCGCGGCGTGCGGGCTGGCGAGAAAGAGTGCTGCGGCGGCGATTTCCTCGGGCTGGGCAAAGCGCCCCGTCGGGATTCTTTGTCGCATGGCGTCTCCGGCGTGGCCGGCCCAGGCCTGACGGCCCAGGGCCGTCTCCACCACGGTGGGTGAGATGGCATTCACCGTAATCCCCCGTTCCGCCCATTCGAGGGCCAGCACCTGGGTCAGCGAGACCAGGGCGGCCTTGCTGGCGCAATAGGCCGCATGCCTGGGCAGGGCCACCACGGCGGCCTGCGAGGCCAGGTTGATGATGCGTCCGCGCCGGTGGCGGGCCAGCAACGGGGCAGCGGCCTGGGCGAGGAAGAAGGGTGCCTTGAGGTTGACGGCCAGGGTGCGGTCCCAGTCGGCCTCGCAGATCTGGTCCGCCGCATCGAGCAAGGCCACGCCGGCGTTGTTGACCAGGACGTCCAGATGGCCCCATCGTGCATCGATCTGGCGCATGGCCTGCTGTATCTGGTTTCTGGAGGTCACATCACAGATCAGGCCCAGGTGCTCCGAGCCCAGGGTGGCGGCCGTTTCCAGCACGGCTTCGCTGCGGTCGAGCAGGATCAGGCAGGCACCCTGATCGGCAAAGTCTTCGGCCACTGCCCGGCCGATGCCGCTGGCAGCGCCGGTGACCATCACCACCTGACCATCAAAGCGCAGGCCCTGGGAGAAGGGCGTCAAAGTCGTCGTCGGGTATTCCATGTCGTTCATCGTTCCGTTCTTCGTTTCAAGAGAGGGATCGGCCGGTTTGCCGCTGGGGCGGGGGATCAGGGCCGGGTGCTCAGCAGCGTTTCGGCATTGGCCGCCGTGATGGGCGTCCAGGGGATGCTGTAGGCCTTGGCGTTGCCGCCGTCCCAACTCAGGCCTGCTTCCTGGTACTGGCCCCAGATGGCGGAGCGGGGTTGGTAGCCCGGCCCCATGACATGTCGCATCAGCACATCGAGTGCGCCCTGGGCCTGGGCCTTGGCATCCTGCAACACGCTGACCATGTCTCCGGCCTGGACGGCGCGGATGGCGTCCTTGACCCCGTCGATACCGGCGGTCGGGACCGTTCGCGGCGCAATGCCCTTGGCCTTGAGCGCTTCGATCGCACCGAGGGCCATCTCGTCGTTCTGGGCGATGACGCCGTTGATCTTCCCGCCATGGGCGGTGAGCCAGTTCTCCATCAGGGACAGGGCTTCGGCCCGTGACCAGTTGGCCGTCTTCATCTGCAGGACTTTGACCTCCGGATGGCGGCGCAGGGCGGCCTGATTGCCCTTGCGCCGTTCGATCTGTGCCGACTGGCCGATCGGGCCTTCGAGAATCACCACCTGGCCCTTGCCGCCGATGGCCTTGAGCACCGATTCCGCCTCCATCTCGCCGGCCACCACGTCGTTGGAGCCCACGTAGGAGGCGAGTCGATCGCTCTGGACCCGGGTGTTCGAGCCCACGACCGGGATGCGCGCCTCGGTGGCGCGGGCCACGGGTTCGGCGCCGGCCTGGATGTCGATGGGCACGAACAGGATCCCGTCCATCTTCTGCGTGATCATGGTGTCGAACTGATTGCTCTGCGTCAGTGCGTCGTACTTCCCGTCATAGATCGTGAGCTTGACTGTGCCGTCCTTGACCAGCGGATGTTCCTTGAGGGCATTGGCCCACAGTTGCATGAATTCGCCCTTCAGGCCGTAGACGGCGGCGCCGACCTGGTAGCTGCGGGGCTGGGCGGCCGCGGGTTGCAGGCACAGTGTGGCGCTCAGCAAGGCGGCCGCAATGATGGCTATGAGTTTCATGGAGTCTCCGGAGGATGGGTGGATCGAGGCTGGCGCGGGAGCGCTCAGCCTTGCTTCTTGCGCGACACATCGATCAGCACGGCGGCGACGATGATGGCGCCCTTGATGAGCTGTTGGTAGTACGAGGACACCCCCAGCAGATCGAGGCCGTTGTTGATGACACCGATGATCAAGGCGCCGATCAGGGTGCCGCCCAGCCGGCCGACGCCGCCCTGCAGGCTGGTGCCCCCGATCACCACGGCGGCAATCGCATCGAGTTCATAGGCCACGCCGGCCTGAGGCAGTGCCGAGGTGGTGCGGGCAGCGAGGACCAGGCCGGCCAGCGCGGCCAGGACGCCCGAGATCACATAGGTGGAGAACACCACGCTGCGGGTCGGTACGCCACTGGTCTTGGCGCTCTTGATGTTGCCGCCCACCGCATAGACGTAGCGGCCCAGGGGCGTGTGGCCCAGCACGAACCAGCCGATCCCGAAGCACAGGGCCAGCAGCAGGACCGGCACCGGCAGGCCCAGCACCATCCCCTGGCCGATCAAGCGGAAGCTGCCCGGCAGATTGGCGATCGGCATGCCGTCGCTGTAGATGAAGGTCAGCCCGCGCGCCATGCTGAGCATGCCCAGCGTGACGACAAAAGGAGGCAGGGCCAGGCGGGCGACGAACAGGCCATTGACCGCGCCCAGGCCGGCGCCCACGGCCAGGCCGGCCGGCAAGGCCAGCCACAGGGGCTGTGCCGCTTCGCCGGTGAGCAGACTGGCGCTCACCATGGCGGAGATGGCGAGCACCGAACCGACGGACAAGTCGATGCCGCCGCCCAGGATGACGAAACTCATGCCGATGGCCAGAAGACCGTTGATCGAGGTCTGGCGCAACAGATTGACCCAGTTGCCCCAGCTCATGAAGTTCTCGTTGGCCAGGGCCAGTGCGCCGCACAGGCAGGCAAAGGCCAGGACGATGCCGTAGTCGGCAAGCCAGCGCCGCAGCGCCGCCGGGAGGCTCAGCCTGAGCGCGGCTTGCGCCGGAGGGGGGGATGAGGTGGTTTCCATGCGGTTCTTTCCAGAGGGTGCTGGGGGTTCAGGTGGCCAGTTGCAACAGGGATTCCTGGGTGGCGGTATGACCCGGGATGAGGGCGCTCAGGCGTCCACGCTTGAAGATGGCGATGCGGTCGCTGAGGTCCAGGACCTCGGGGGCTTCCGAGGACACCAGCAGCACTGCACCGCCGGCCCGGGCGAAGGCGTCCAGAAAGGCGTAGATCTCACGCTTGGCGCCCTCGTCGATGCCGCGTGTGGGCTCATCGCACAGCAGGCACTGCGGCTGGGTGGCCAGGCACCTGGCCAGCACGACCTTCTGCTGATTGCCGCCGCTCAGGGCCGAGACCCTGAGTCGGGGTGAGGTGGCCTTGACCCGCAGGCGCTGCAGCAGCCGGGCCACGAGCTTTTGCTCGCGCCGACGCTGGATCACGCCCCAGGGGGCCAGGGTCGGCAGTGCCGCCAGCGTGGTGTTGTCGGACACCGTGGTGCACAGCACCAGACCGCTGTCCTTGCGGTCTTCGGTGACCAGGGCCAGACCGCGCTGGATGGAGGTTCGCGGCCGTCCCGCCGGCAAGGGTGTTCCCTGCAGTTGCACGGCGCCCCGGTCCGCGACGCTCAAGCCGTAGAGGCAATGGAGAAACTCGCTGCGACCCGAGCCCAGAAGGCCGTAGATGCCCAGGATCTCGCCGGCATGCAACTGCAGCGAGATGCCGTCGAACTCGTGGCGGCGGGACAGATCGTCGACGTCCAGCAGGACCTTGTCGGTCTTGACCTTCTGTTCGATCCGGGGCGTCTCCAATTCGTGGCCGACGATCTGTCGGACCAGATGGCGGCGGTCGATCTCGGCGAGGCGACCGGTCTCGACAAAGCAGCCGTCCCGGAACACGGTGTAGTGGTCGGCGATCTCGAAGATCTCGGACAACCTGTGCGACACATAGATCACGCCGGCTCCCTGGGCGCATACCTGCCGGATCGCAGCAAAAAGGACGCCGGTCTCGTGTTCACCGATGGCTGAGGTGGGCTCGTCCATGATGAGGATCTCGCTGTCGCGGCTGAAGGCCTTGGCGATCTCGACCAGTTGGGTCTGGGCCAGGCTCAGGGAGTGCATGGGCGCCTTGGCCTGCAGGTCGAAGCCGAGGCGCTCCAGCAACCGGCGCGTCTGCTCCCACAGGCGAGGGAAGTCGATGAGGACGCCGTGACGTCGGGGTTCGCGACCGAGGTAGATGTTCTCGGCCACGGTCATGCCGGGCACCGGCGACAACTCCTGCGTGATGATCGAAATGCGGGCCCGCAGAGCGTCGGCGGGCTTGTCGAAATCCACCGCCCGGCCTCTGAGCCGGATCTCTCCGGCGTCTCTTGACAGCATGCCCATGAGCAATTGCAGGAAGGTCGATTTACCTGCGCCGTTGCCACCACACAGGGCGTGGACGCTGCCGGGCAGCAGATCCAGCCGACCGTCCCGGAGTGCCGGAACACCACCGAATGACTTGGCCAGCCCTCGGGCGCTGAGCAGGGCCGCCTGGCTTTCGGGTCGGGCGCCGCCGCGTGGGGATGCATGAATGGACATGGCATGCATCCTAAGTAAATGATCAATAAATGATCAATAGATCAAATGACCTTCGATCTTTGTTGAATGCTTTTCTGTCGGATCAACAAGGATTTATAGATTTTTGGTTGATGTTCGGTCATTTCGTGGTGATGGTTGGCTTGCGCTTGATTTCATATTTCATTGATAGTTGGATCAAAAGATCATCAATTGAATTAATGCTCTTTTGAGCCCAAGCTGCCAAGACAAAAAAGGAGACTGCCGTGATGAACCGAGTCATCAACCATCCCGACCATGTGGTCGACGACATGCTGAAAGGCTGGATATCGGCCCATGCCGATGCGCTGTGCCGCTGCCCGGCCAACCCCCGGGTGGTCCAAGGGCTTCAGACACCCCATCGGGGCAAGGTCGGGGTGATCACCGGCGGAGGCTCCGGCCATGAGCCGGCATTTCTGGGCTACCTGGGGCCCGGTCTGCTCGACGCGGTGGCCGTCGGGGAGGTCTTTTCCTCGCCCACGGCCAGAAGTTTTCTGGATGCCATGCGGGCGGCCGATGGCGGTGCCGGCGTCGCCTGCCTGTATGGCAATTACGCAGGTGACAACATGAATGTCCGCATGGCCATCGAGATGGCCGAGCGTGAGGGCCGGCGCGTCGGCATGGTGGTGGCCAACGATGATGTGGCTTCGGCGCCCAAGGGGCAGGAGGCCCTGCGCCGTGGGGTGGCTGGCGAGATCCTGATGTGGAAGGCGGCCGCCGCCTGTGCCGACCTGGGCGGCAGCCTGGAGGAGGTGATCGCCGTCGCCCAGAAGGCCATGGATCGGACGCGCAGCATCGGCATCGGCCTGTCGTCCTGTGTGATCCCGGCGGTGGGCAAGGCCAATTTCCACATCGAACCGGGCCAGATGGAGGTGGGCATCGGCCACCATGGCGAGCCCGGCCTGGAGGTATGCCCTGTCGTGCCAGCGGCCGAGATGGCCGGGTTGATGCTGGATAGGCTGTTGCCCGACCTGCCCTTTGAGGCCGGCGATCGGGTGGCTGTCGTGGTCAGTGGTCTGGGGGCGACGCCCTTGATGGAGCAATACATCCTCTATGGCGAGGTCGCGCAGCAACTGGCGGAGCGCGGCATCACCGCAGCTGTCCGGTGGGTGGGGCCGATGTTCACCTCGCTGGAGATGATGGGTGTGACCCTCACGCTCATGCGCCTGGACGACGAGTTGGCGCGTGGCCTGCTCGCGCCCTGCCAGTCCGTGGCCCTGTCGGTGCCCGGGCTCGTCGACAGTCGTGCTGCCCATTCTTCCGATGGTGCCAGCGGACCTCGGCAGGATTCTCCCAGCGTGCCTCTGTCCGTGGCTGCTTTGGTGTTGCAGGAACGCGGCGCGGGCCTTGTGCGCTCATGGCAGGGGGTCACCCTGGCGTCCGATACGGCTGGCGCCGTGGTGCGGGATCTGATCGATGCGGTCGTTGCCCATCGGCAGGTGCTCAGCGAGATCGATGGCCTGATCGGTGACGGCGACCATGGCATCAACATGGCCAAGGGCTTTGGCGCCTGTGCGATCCGGCTCGATGCGCTGGGGGCGGAGGCTGAATCCCTGCCGGTGGCCTTGCAGCAACTGTCGCAGGCCTTGATGGAGGATATCGGGGGCTCGATGGGGCCTTTGTACGGGCAGTTCTTCCTGGGTCTGGCCAGTGTGCTGGCGCCCCACGACCGCTTGGATGCCCGGCTGTTCGGAGAGGCATTGGCCCATGCCGTGGCCCAGGTGCAGCAGATGGGGCGGGCCCAGGTCGGCGACAAGACCCTGCTCGACACCTTGGTGCCTGCCCTGGAGGCCTATCAGGCGGGGCTGGAGGCAGGTCGCCCTTTTGGCGAAGCCTTGCAGCGCATGTCGGAGGCGGCCGGGCGCGGACGGGATTCGACCCGCGATTTGCAGGCCCGGGTGGGGCGGGCGGCCCGTCTGGGCGCGCGCTCCAAGGGGGTGTTGGATGCCGGCGCCACATCCGCCTGCCTGATTCTTCAGACCATGGCCGGCTCGCTGCAGGCGCAGCTCGGGTTTGCCGTGGGGTGATCCTGGTCGCAGGGTATGCCTCAGTGATGGGGGGTGATGAAAAATCAGCCGCAATGATTAACGAAAAATCATGAAATAGTTGAGAGTATTCAATACCTTAGGGTTGGCGAAATAGCCGCAGCATGTTCAATCTGCAGGCCATGGAAGACCGGCTGTCGGCGCTGCTGGCGCACGAAACCCATGTGGGCAGGCGGGGGCTGAGGTTGGAGGCTCTGCGCCCTCTGCACTGCCTTTTTGCCACGCAAGGAGAGCTGCTTCGAAGGGACTTCGCGAACATGACCGGCCTTGGGGAGCGCACGGCGACCCCCCTGATCGGCAACCTTCTGGCCGCCGGCCTACTTCGATCGGACACCTCGCGGGGCCCGGTTCGCTTCGGCATTCCGATGGATGGGCTGCTCTTTCTCTTCCCGAGTCTCTGGCCCGAAGCCGAGGCTGATGCGGCTGCATCCGCCTGATGCCTCACTCCGGCTTGATGCCCGCCCGCCGCACCACCTCACCCCAGTGCTGGATCTCCTGCTGCAGCAATTGGCCGAGTTCGGCAGGTGTGCTTGATTGAGGCCGCACCCCCATGTGGGTGAGACGGTCGCGCAGCTCGGGCTCCGCCAGGGCCGCCACGGCGGCCTGGCGAAGGGTCTCCAGCAGGGGGGCGGGGGTGCCGGCCGGGGCGGCCAGGGCGTTCCAGCTCTGCACCACATAGTCGGCCACGCCGAGCTCCTTGGCGGTCGGCACCTCGGGCAGCAGGCTGAAGCGTTGCGGGCCGGTGACCGCCAGGGCCCGCATGACCTTGGCGTCGAGCTGGGGCAGCAGGGGGCTGAGGATCTCGAAGCCCAGGTCGACCTCGCCGCTGCGCAAGGCATTGAGCAGGGCCGGCGTGCCCTTGTAGGGCACCACGGCCATGTCGGTGCCGGTCCGCGACTTGAACAGCTCGGCTGCCAGATGCTGGGTGCTGCCGATGGAGATGGTCCCCACCGTCAGCTTGCCCGGCTGGGCCCGTGCCGTGTTCAACAGATCGGGCAGGGTCTTGAAGCGCGATTCGGCCGGGACCACGATGGCCAGATCGAAGAAGCCCAGGGTGGTGATCGGCAGCAGTTGGCGCGTGACGTCGTAGGGCAGCTTCTTGAACAGGTGCACGCTGACCGCATTGGCGTTGCTCAACAGCAGCAGGGTGTAGCCGTCGGGCGCTGCCATGACCACGTTGTGGGTCGCGACGATGCCGCCGGCGCCGGGCCGGTTGTCCACGATGATGGACTGCTGCAGCCGCCGGCCCATGGCCTGGCCCACCTGGCGGGCCGTGAGGTCGGCCACGCCCCCCGGCGCGAAGGGCAGCACCAGCGAGATCATGTGGGCCGGGTAGGGGCGTTCGGCCCAGGCCTGGGGCGCCAGCAGTCCGGCGCCCAGGGCGCCGAGGGCGGCCCGGCGCGTGGCATGGGCGTGGCGGCTGGCCGGGCTCATGCGTCGAATTCCTCGGTGTCGATCTCGGCCTGGTTGCCCGCGTTGTAGCGCGGGCCGCGCACCGTGTGGCGGTTCACGATCTCGTCGAGCCGCGCCATCTGCTCCTGATCGAGCCGGACCCGCAAGGCGCCGAGGTCTTCTTCCAGATGGTCGACCCGCGTGGTGCCGGGGATCGGCACGATGTGGGGCGCGCAATGCAGCAGCCAGGCCAGGGCCAGCTGGGCGAGGGTGCAGCCGGCCTCGTCGGCGACTTCGGCCACGCCGTCGAGCAGGGCCAGGTTGGTGCGGTAGTTGTCTGGGGCAAAGCGCGGCATGGCGCGGCGGATGTCCTTGGCGTCAAAAGCCGCCACGTCGCGCACTTTGCCGGTCAGGAAGCCGCGCGCCACCGGGCTGAAGGCCACGAAGGCGGCACCGATGTCGCGGCAGGCCTGCAGCACCGCGATCTCGGGGTTGCGGGTCCACAGCGAATACTCGGTCTGCACCGCGCTGATCGGGTGCACCGCATGGGCCTTGCGCAGGGTGGTCGCCGAGACCTCGCTGAGGCCGATGGCACGCACCTTGCCGGCGCGCACCAGGTCGGCCAGAGCCCCCACCGAGTCTTCGATGGGCACCTGCTTGTCCCAGCGGTGCAGGTAGAACAGGTCGATCACCTCGGTCTGCAGGCGCTGCAGGCTGGCCTCGCAACTGGCGCGCAGGGTCTCGGGGCGGCCATCGATGACGCGCTTCATGCCGTCGGGAAACTGCACCCCCTGCATGCCGCATTTGCTGGCCAGGACGAAGCGGCTGCGGTGCTTGGCCAGCACCTGACCGACCAGGGTCTCGTTGGCGCCGAAGCCGTACAGGGCGGCGGTGTCGAACAGGGTGACGCCCAGGTCGAGCGCGCGCAGCAGCAGGCGCTCGGCGTCGTCGAACGAGGGCGGCTGGCCGTAGGCGTGGCTGAGGTTCATGCAGCCCAGGCCGATGGGGCTGACCTGGAAGGGGCCGATGGGGCGGGTGGATGGCTTGGATGGGGTGGTCATGGTGGTGATGCCTGAAGGGGGCATTTCAGAAGCCGTGCCTGGCCCAGAACTGGGCTGGCGTGACGATGGGATAGCGGTCGGCCAGCGCCAACAGGTCTTTGTCGCCGGTGATCAGGTACTGGGCTTCGGAGGCCAGCAGGGTGCCCAGCACGGGCAGGTCGCAGCGGTCACGCAAGGCGGGTTCCTGGATGTCCGTCGGCTCGACGATCCGAGCCAGAAGAGC
>JAFAMV010000183.1 GCA_019233055.1 Curvibacter sp. | reverse complement strand
CGAAGAAGATGCCCTGGCCGAAGGACAGCAGACCGGTGTAGCCCAGCAGCAGATTGCAGCCCATGGCGGCCAGGCCGAAGATCAGCACTTCGCTGGCCAATGAGCCCGAATGCATCAGCAGCGGCATGGCGACCACCACGGCCAGCGCCAGCCAGAACTGCAGCAGGGGCGTCTGCAGACCTTGCACAGGGCCTTGGGTTTGCACATGGCTCATCTCGTCACTCCTTGCGGCCCAGCAGGCCGTGCGGGCGCAGCAACAGCACGGCGGCCATGGCGATATAGATCATCAGACGCGCCCCTTCGGGCCAGACCGTGCTCATCAGGCTCTGCACCACGCCGATCAGAAGGCCGCCCAGCAGGGCACCGCTGAAACTGCCCATGCCGCCCACCACCACGACCACAAAGGCCACCGACAGGGCTTCGATGCCCATGAAGGGCTCGGCCCCCCGGATCGGGGCCGCCAGCACGCCGGCCAGCGCCGCCGTGGCGGCGCCCAGGCCGAACACCAGGCTGAAGATGCGGTGCACCGGGATGCCCAGCAGCGAGACCATCTCGGTCGACTCGCTGCCGGCGCGCACGGCACTGCCCAGACGCGTGCCCTCCAGCACCCACCACAGCAGCCCGGCCAGGGCTGCTGTGAAGCCGATCACGAACAACCGGTACTTGGGGTAGACGAAACCGCCCCACACCACCACACCCTGCAGGCTGTCGGGCACCGCCACGCTGTCACCCAGCGGGCCCCATTGCAGGATCACCAGCTCCTGCACGACCAGTGCCAGGCCGACGGTGACCAGGATGTGGAATTCATGCGCCTTGGCATACACATGGCGCAACACCACCTTCTCGGTGAGCCAGCCCAGGGTGCCCACCAGCAGCGGGGCCAGAACCAGGGTGAGCCAGTAGCTCAGACCCCAGCGCGTCATCTGGTAGCAGGCATAGGCCCCGATCAGGTAGAAGGCCCCGTGTGCGAAGTTGACGAAGCGCAGCAGTCCAAACACGATGGACAGACCCACAGCCAACAGGAAATACAGCATGCCGATGCCGATCCCGTTGATGATCTGAAGCAGGTAGATGTTCATGCGTTGATCAGGTTGATAGGCAGGTCCACCCGTGGCACCCTGGCAAAGAGGTGCACGTTGCGGGCGTGGCGGGCGTGGCGTGTGTGAGGCGCGAGCAGCAGGGGGATCAGACCCGCTTGCAGCCGGTCTTGTCGACCGGCAGGAAGGACTTGCCGGCACTGAGCACCTCGACATAGTCGTCCTTGTTCTTCATCTGCGACCTGGCCTTGCCCTTGAGCAGGTAGTAGTTCTTGAGCACCTGGTGGTCGGCCTTGCGCACCTCCTCTTCGCCGGTCAGGCCGGCGTACTTGAGCCCCTCCAGCGCGGCCACCACGGCCTTGGGCTCGACCGTGCCGGCTTTCAGGATGCCGTCGATCATCAGCTTGGTGCAGATGTAGGAGCCGGCCAGGCTGTAGTTGGGGTTGATCTTGAGTTTGTCGTTGCTGCGCTTGACCAGATCGCGATTGAGCTCGGAGTCGACCGTGTGCCAGTACTGGGCCCCGAAGTAGATGCCTTCGCACAGCTCGGCCCCCAGCGACTCGAACTGCTCCAGGCCCGAGGCCCAGGCCACCAGGATGGTCATATTCTTGTGCATGCCGAAGCTGATCGCCTGGCGCAGCGTGTCGGCGCATTGGGCGCCGAAGTTGAGCAGCAGCAGCACGTCGGGCTTGGCAGCGATGGCGTTGGTGATGTAGCCGCTGAACTCCTTTTCGGTCAGCGAGTGGTAGCTGTTGCCCACGTGCTCGATGCCTTTTTCCTTGAAGATGTTCTTGGCCGCCGACAACAGGCCGTCGCCGAACACGTACTGCGGCGTGATGGTGTACCAGCGCCTGGCCTTGGGCATCAGGTCGGTCAGGGGGCGCACGGTCTGCTCGATGGCGCCGTAGGTGGGCACGGACCAGCGGAAGGTGGCGGCATTGCAGTCCTGGCCGGTGATCTCGTCCGCGCCGGCCGTGGTCACGAAGAGGCCGCCTGCCTTGTCGACCTCCTTGCCCATGGCCAGGGCCTCGCCCGAGAGGATGCCGCCGGCAAAGAAGCGTGTGCCCTGCTGCTCGGCCGATTCCTGCACCTTGCGCACCGCGGTGGCGGGCTTGCCCTCGGTGTCCAGCACGGTGTAGGCCAGGGGGCGCTTGAGCACCGTGCCGTACTGCTCGATGGCCAGCCGCATGCCGAGATCGGCGAACTTGCCGTTCGCCGCGAAGGGCCCCGACATGGGCACCGGGCAGGCGAACTGGATCGGGCCACCGGACTGGGCCGAAGCCGTCCGCATCGACAGCCCCAGCGAGGCAGAGAGGGCGCTGAGGGCAGAGACTTGCAGAAGTTGGCGACGTTGCATGAGCGGGCTCCTGGGACGGTGCGGGGAGGCGTGGATGAGAAGCACCCAGTGTGGTCCGCCAGCCCCCTTCGTGCGCTTTCCAAATCTTTCATTTGGATTCAGCACGCCCCCGGGAAAGCCCCAGGACACCGGGCCCTGCCCCAGGCCGGATCAGGCCGCCTCACCCAGGCGCACCGAGACCGTGAAGGTGTACCCGATCTGGTGCAAGGTCTTCACCGGCAGGGCCTCGCCCAGGGCTTCGGCGGCTTTCTTGCGCAGCCGGGTCACCAGCAGATTCAGGCGCTCGCTGCCGTTCTGGGCCCGGGCCCCGAACAGCTTGTCGCTGAGCTCGCGCTTGGACACCGGCCGCCCCTGGGCCTGTGCCAGATGCTGCACAAAAAGGAATTCATGCGTGGTGAGGGTCAGGCTGCGCCCTGCGGGCGAGCACAGCGCCCAGTCCTTGAGCGCCAGCGTCCAGGGCCGCGGCGCCCCGGTCGCGGCGCCGACCAGGGAACCGCCCGCCGCCACCGAAGGCCGGTGCAGCCGGCTGGCCGTGGCGTCGATGTTGGCCGCCAGCTCCAGCAGATTGACCGGCTTGACCAGGTAGCGGTCGGCGCCGGCGCGCATGCCGGCCAGCCGGTCGCCCAGGGCATCACGGGCGCTGAGGATGATCACCGCCACATCCGGGCGGGCCTTGAGCAGGGCGGCCACCGACAGGCCGTCGTCGCCGGGCAGGCCGATGTCGAGCAGCACCACATCGGCCGGCTCGCCCATGAACCTCTTGTAGAAGGCCTCGGCGCTCGCCACGCCCCAGACAGGGTAGCCAGCGTCCAGCAGGAACTCCTCGAGGCTGTGCAACTGGTCGGCATCGTCTTCGACGATGGCGATGCGGGGGCGGTTCAGGCTCATGGTGGGGATCCGGGGTGGCCCGGCGGCAGCTGGGGACGGGAAGATCGGCAGCGGCGGCTGCTCAGCGACTGTCGGCTAGCGATTTTCGAGCCAGGCCGGAAGCTTTTTTAGCAGGGCCGGCAGCCTTCGGGGCGCGGGGTTTTCCCCATGCGAGGGCGGCCTCAAGAGGCCCCAGGACGTGCCCATGGCAGCTCGATGATGAAGCGGCAGCCGGCAGGCTCACGTGCCTCGAGCCAGGCCCGGCCACCGTGCAACGCGGCGATGCGTCGTACCAGGGCCAGGCCCAGGCCCGCGCCGGGTTTGGCTTCGGCGCCGCGCCCCCGTCGGTATTTGTCGAACACCAGTTCAGCCTCCTCGACGGGGATGCCGGGTCCGGCGTCCTCGACCACGAAGCGGCAACCGTCGGGACGCGCCTCCACCCGCAGCTCGACCGCAGCCCCCTGCGGTGAATACTTGAAGGCGTTGGACACCAGGTTCATCAACATGATGCGCAACAGCACCAGATCGCCGTGCAAGGCCGGCAGCGCTGCCGGAAGATGCAGCCGCAACGGATGCCTCCCCGAGAGCTGAAGCCCGCTGTCCGACACCCAGTCCATCAGCGCCGCCACATCGACCGGTGCCGGTTCGAGCACAAAGTGATCGCTGTCGATGCGATCCTGGGTCAGGCAGTTGTCGAAGAAGTAGCTGAGCCGCAGCGCGCCACGCAGGATGCGCTCGGCCTGGGCCTGCTGGGAGGGCGAGTCCTGCGCGCGCAGGCACATGAGTTGGGCCGTGCTGTGGATGACGGCCAGCGGAGAGCGCACCTCATGCGAAAGCATGGCGATGAAGTGACGCTGGTCGGTCAGGGTCTGCTCGATGGAGCGCAAGGCCGTCTGCAGCTCGCGGGTGCGCAGGGCCACGGTCTGCTCCAGGTCCTGCGCCTGCTCTTGCAGGTGGCGGGCCATGTAGCGCATCGCATCGGACAGGGCGCCCAGCTCGCGGATCGGGCTTGGCGCGGGGGCTTCGGCATGCCATTCGCCCCGCGTCAGGCGCCCGGCCCACTGGCCCAGGCGCGCCAGGGGCCGCACCACCCGATTGGCCACATGCACCGAGAACAGCAGGGCCGCCAGCATCACGGCCAGGGTCAGGTACAGGATGTTGTGCAACACCCCCCGCAGCGGGGTATTGAACCGGCTTTCGGGCAGGACCACGCCCAGTGTCAGGCGCGGACCATTGTGCAAGGGCTCGGTCCACCAACGCGCCAGATGTTGGCTGTGGCCCACGTCGATGAAGCGGTTGCCCTCAGGCTGGCCACTGTCGCGGATGGCCCGGCCCACGGCGCGCAGCACCGGGTCGGCGCTGTCCTCGGCCTTCAGGGGCTGCAGGCCCTCGGCTTCCAGACCGGGTTCGGGGCTGGACGAGGCCAGCAGCGCGCCGCCCTCATCGGCCAGAAAGGCCTGGCCACCGGATTCGCGGGCCACCCGCAGCAGGAATTCGTGGATCTGCGACAAGGCCACGTCGGCCGTCACCACCCCCACCAGACGCCCTTGACGGTCGTGCACCGGCGCCGACACCCCCATGCCGACCGCCGCATAGGCCCCTTGGGGGTCGTTGATCCGGTAGCGATAGGGCTCATACCAGGCCATGCCACCCCGGGACAGGGCCGACTGGTACCAGGGCCGGGTGCGGGCATCGAAGGCGATCTCTGCGCGCGACAGTGAGACCAGAGAACGGCTGGCCTCATCCAGGCGCAACACCTCCATGGCGCGGCCATCGACGATGCGGGCCCGCAGCAGACGCAACTGTCGGTCTGGCCCCAGGGGCGGGCGGCTGCCCGCGTAATACTGGCCATCGGCCAACCCCATCGAGATGAAGGTGAGCTGGGGCTGTTGGTCGATCTGCAGCAGGAACTGGCGCATCAGCGCCTCGGGCTGCGCATAGAGAAGCTGGCCGGCGCGGGCCTGCTCGACATTGAAAGTGACCACGCGCATCGGCACATCGAAGAAGCTGACGATCTTCTCGCGCACGCGGCTGGCCACCTCGTCGGCCAGTTGCTGGGCGAACTCCTCGCGCGCATGCAGGGCCGACCGGTAGAAGAACCAGCCACTGGCCACCACGATGGGCAACAACACCAGCAGCAGAGCCAGGATCAGGAAGGTTCGGAAGGCGATGCGGCTGCGAACGGGCATGCTCGGGTGTCCGGAACGACGGCCCAGCGCCCCGTCCGCGGGACACGGGCGATGAGGGCCGGATGGGCATGGGATCAGATTCTGCCTTGTCCGGTGACGGACTGGATTTCACGGCCGGGCGGGCTGGCGCCCGCCCGTGCACCAGCGTCGGCAGGTGCCTCTGCCTGTGGGATCGGACAGAACGGCGACACGCTGAACGCGCCGCCTTCGGCCCCGGCCGCAAGTGCCTCAAGGCTGCAGTGGCAATTCGCGGCCCTCGAAGAAGACCCGCCTCACCTGGGTCTCATGCACCTGGGTGATGGGCACTTTGAACAGATGACGGTCCAGCACGATGAAATCGGCCGACTTGCCCAGCGCGATCGAACCGGTCAGATGCCCCAACCCCATCGCCTGGGCGCTGTTGAGCGTGTAGATCCGCACGGCGGTGGCCAGGTCGACCGCCTGATCGGCCCCGAGTTGCCCCGGCACCTCACCCAAGGGGTTGCGGCGCGTGACCATGCCCTCGATGCCGATCCAGGGATTGGGCGTCGGCTGGCCTGCAGGCCAGTCCGAACCACCGGCCACCAGCGCGCCCGCCTGCACCAGCTTGCGGATCGGGTTGATGCGATCGGCCCGCTCCGGCCCGATGGCGGCGGCCGAAGCCAGGTTGAGGCCGGTCGGGAACCACAGCATCGGCGACACATCGACCACCACGTTGAGCGCCTTGAAGCGCGCCACATCCTCGTCCGCCACCAGCGAGGCATGGGCCACCTGATGGCGGGGGCCGCCGGCACCGTTGCGGCGACGCACCTGCTCGACCGCGTCCAGGGCCTGGCGCACGGCCCCGTCGCCCACCGCGTGCATCTTCGCCGGCACGCCCAGCCGATCCAGTTCGGTCAGCATGTCCAGCAGTTGGCTGTCGGTGTAGTTGCTGGGCCCATGGTAGTGCGCACCATGTTCGGCATCGGGCAGGTAGGGGTCGATCAGGTTCGAGGTGCGTGCCGGCGGCACGCCGTCGAGGAAGAGCTTGGCAAAGTCCGGGGCCACATGGCGGCTGCGCAGCGAGTCCCGCACCCGCACCAGATCGAGGCCGCTGCGGTCGCCGGCCTGGGGCGAAGGCAGGAAGGGCAATGAACCCACGTAGTGCAGGCTCAGGCCTTGCTGCGCATCGAGCTGCCCCCACAGGCGCAGGCTGCTTTCGTACGCAAAGGCATCCTGGATGCCGGTGATGCCCAATGCGTTCAGCGTCTGCACGGCACCACGGGCCGCCTGCATCTGGCGCTCGGGCGTGCGCGGCGGGACCAGCTGCTCGATGGCATGGAAGGCGGGAAACTCCTTCATCAGCCCCGACAACTGCCCATCGGAGGCGTCCTTCACGTAATAGCCTCCGGGCGGCGGGGTGCTGGCCGCATCGAGCCCGGCGCGGCGGAGCACCTCGCTGTCGACCCAACGGTTGTGGAAGCTGTCGTCGCGCAGGATGACCGGGTGCCCGCCGCTGGCCTTGTCGAGCCGGCCCAGGGCCTGGGTGCTGGCCATCTGCGGCAGCAGCCCGCCATTGAACGCGGCCCCCACGATCCAGTCGCCGGGTGCGGCCCTGCCGGCGCAATCGGCCACCCGTTCCAGCACCTGGTCCAGCGTGGCCGCCGGCGAGAAGGTGCATCCGAAACGGTCTTCCCAGCCCCCGTCCAATGGATGCACATGCACGTCATTGAGTCCCGGCATCACCATCGCTCCGGCGAGGTCCAGCACGCGGGTGCGCGGACCGATGCGTTGGCGGACGTCGCGCTCGCCCAGGGCCACAAAACGCCCGTCGCGAACCGCGAAGGCATCGGTCCAGCCGACCTGCTCGTCGACGGTGTAGACCTCGGCATGGCGGACCACCAGGTCTGCCGGTTCAACAGGGGCGGCGGCTTGGGCCGGCAGCGCGCAGGCGCCTGCCAGCCATGCGCACAGCGCGGGCCAGAGGCCATGGATCGGTTGGGAGCGGGAGCGGTTCATGGGGCTTTCATTCAAGAGGTTGAGGGCCGTCGCTGACCGCCCACCGGGCGCGCGAACCGACAGAGCCCAGGCTATCGGCCGCGATCCGGGCGGTCATGTCCCAATTGGGATAGGCACGGTGCCGATGCGGCCGACCCGGCCGGTCACCGGTCATTGGTGGATTTCTCTATGGCGGGCCCCGTGCCGGGCCGGCACAGTCGGTGCTTGCGAAAGGCCGTGGGCCCTCGCCGGCCGGACCACACCGCCCCTGCACCACTTTGACGCCACCCAGGCCATGAACCCCAAAGACGAGTTCCTGCTCCAGCTCTACGCCTGCGCCTCGCAGCCATCGCACTGGCCGCTCGCCCTGGATCGGTTGTGCGCACAGACTGGCGCGCGCTCGGCCGTGGTGCAGACCTTCGAGCCCGGCACCGACGGCGTGCGCCTGGGCTGGCAGGTCAGCGACACCGCCACCCAGCGCAACGCGCCCCCGGATTGCCCCAGGGTCACGAGCTGCCGCAACCCGCGCCTGCAGTCGCATCGCATCGCCCGCGGGCTGAACCGGGTGGTGCGCGACCACGAGCTGTTCGATCGCCACGATCCCGAATGTGCGACGCTGCAAGCCGACCTGGCGCGGATCGGCCTGGGTGAATTCATGGGCGCCCTGCAGCCGCTGCCGGATGGCCGCCTGCTGGGCATCGCGCTGCACCGCCCCTGGGGTGCCCCCCAGGGATTCGACAGGGCCAGCGAAGGGCTGCTGGCCGCGCTGGCGCCCCATCTGGGCCAGGCCTGCGAACTGGGACATCAATTGCTGTCGGCCCGCACCGGAATGCAGCGCCAGCAGCAACATGCCGACATGCTGCGCTGCGCCCTGATCCGTTGCGACGACCAGGGCCGTGTGCGATGGATGAACCACAGCGCCATGCTGCTGACCCGTGCCGGGCGCGGGCTGTCGGTGCAGGGCGGTCTTCTGCGGGCCGCCGGCCACGGTCAGTCGGCGCGTCTGCACGAGGGCATCGCGGCGGCGGCCCGCGATGAAGCACACCAGCTGCACTATGCGGTGATCGATGACGGCAGGTCTGCACTCCACCTGGCCCTGCGCGCCGGGGCGGCCGATTCACTCGGCACGCCGTCGTTGATGCTGGCCGTCACCAGCGCCCAGGACCTGGTCGATGTGCCGCCGGCGATCTGGGCCAAGCTGCTGGGCCTGACCCAGGCCGAGGCACGGCTGGTGGCCTCGCTGGCCCAGGGCGACACGGTCGAGCGGCATGCCGCGCGTTGCGGCATCGCCTTGGGCACCGCCCGCAACCAGCTCAAGATGGCGCTGGCCAAGACCGGCACCTCGCGCCAGGCCGATCTGGTGCGGGTGGCGCTCAGTTCGGCCGCGGCCCAGGTGCTGGCCTGATCAGAAGCTCCAGCCCAGCCGGATCGCGGCGCTCGTGCCCTGGCTGCGGTTGCGCGCCCCGCTCTCCCGGTACAGATGCATCGAGACCAGGGGCAGCGCCGAGCCGGGCTGGAAGCGGCTCAGCGCCGGTCCCAGCGCCCGTGCGCGGGACCGGTTGCCGTCGGCCAGGCCGGGACCGACGTCATCGCTGATCTGCTGGTACACATAGCCCCCCAGGCCGGCTGTCCACGGCCCCCAGTGCTGGCCCACGGCGAAGTCCTGCTCGAACTCGGTGCCGGAACGGTAGCCGGTGGCCTGGTTGCGCTGGTTGAAGTTGAGCTGGAACCACGACGAGACCTCCAGTCCGCCGGGCTGGATCCAGGTGAAGGCCCATGAGGGCGACAGGGTGGCGTGGTTCGAGCCGGCATTGATCAGACGAGCCTGCTCATACGAGCCGGTCGGCAACTGGGCCGAGAGCTGGAGATTGCTGAACAGACCGGGCCCGTGGGTCCACTGCAGGATCAACGGGATCAACTGGACATCACCCACCGCCTGGTTCCTGCCCGACAGCGCCAGGGGGCCGCCCGGGGTCGGCACGTGAAGGTCCAGGGACATGTCCAGCAAGGGGATCACCCCGCCCCAGCCGTAGCGGGCGCCGGCCACCATCTGCCCGGTCATGCGGATGTAGGCCAACGAGTAGCTGTCGACCCGGAGCGACGGAACGGTGGCGGCACGCTGGCCCGCGTTGTCGCGCAACTCGCTGGCATGGGTGGTGGCGGCCCGCACGCCCACGGTGCCGAACTCGGTAGGAGGCGGCAACAGACCGGCGCCGAAATCATAGATTCCGGGCGGGGTGATCGGCGAGCCGTTTTCGACCGCATGGGCGGTCGTGAAAATCCCGGCGGACAGGCCCAGGCCGAGCAGGCCGCAGGTGGCGCGGCGGGAATGCGGAAGCGTCATCGTCATCATGGGGTGACTCGGGGAAAGGTGGATCGAGCCCCCAGCGTAGAAACTTGGCACGCGGGCCGCATGTCCCAAATGGGCCAGACACTTCAGCAGACATCGGCCCCGGCCCGCCCCTGACGACGGCGGGCCGGGGCGGCATCAGGATCGGGCCTGCAGGTCCATGAACCGGGCCACCGGCCCCAGGCGCGGAAAGACCCAGCGGTCCAGCACCAGCACCGCCAGCAGGGTGATCCCCAGCAGCGGCAGCAGCAGCCCCAGGGCCGCCATCAGCAGGGTCAGCGACAGCGCCGGCCGGTAGCCCGGACGGGCCGGCGGCGCGCCGAGGCGGCCGCCGGGGCGACGGCGCCACCACAGCACCAGGCCACTGACACTGACCGTCACCAGGCCGAGCGCGGTGAAGACCCCGAGCGCCTGGTTGATCCAGCCGAACATCTGGCCCTCGTGGATGGCCACGCCATAGCCCACCAGGCGATCGATCAGCGGGCGCTGGTCGAAGGTCTCGCGGGACACGACGGTGGCCGAAGCGGCGTCGATCCCGACGGTCTCGCGCAGCGGCCGGTTCTGGGCATCCGAGCGCAGCACCCAAGGCCCGCCCGGCTGCCTGGGCGGGCTCAGCAGGGCCGGCGCCGCCAGCCCCAGGGACTGCGCCAGCGGGGTGATGCGGTCCAGGGCATCCCAGGCTTGCGCATCCATCGCCACGCCGCGTGCGCCCCCGTGGTGGTGGTGCTGATGCTGCTGCGCCTGGTGCTGGGCCTGGCGCTCGGCCAGTTCGCCCTCGCTGCCCACGGTCCAGTCCTGCTGGATGCTCATGCCGGCGCTCCATTCGCGCACTTCCTTGAGCATGCGGCCCCAGGACTTGGCCCAGGGCAGGCCCGACACCAGCAGGAACAGCGTGAAGGCACTGACCCAGAAGCCCAGCACCGAGTGCAGGTCGCGCCACCAGGGGCGCCCCGGCAGGTTCAGGCGCGGGTAGACCAGGCCGCCCAGGCCCTTGCTCTGGCGCGGCCACCAGAGGTAGAGGCCGGTGAGGAGCATGACGATGGTCCAGGAGGCGGCCAGCTCGACCAGCATCGAGCCCTTGTTGCCCATCAGCAGTTCGCCGTGCAGGTTGAACAGCAGCCGGGTCAGGCGCCGGTCTTCCGACACCACCTGCAGCACCTGCAGGGTCTGCGGATGCACATAGACGCGGTACTGGCTGCGCCCCATGCCCACCAGCACGCGGCTGGCGCCGTCGGGATGGGTCGGCAGCTCATAGGCGTCGAGCATCGCACCCGGCACGGCGGCCAGTGCCGCCTGCACCTGGGCCGAGGCCGGCGCCGCCGGCCCGCTGAGCCGCAATTGGTCATAGGGCCGGTCGAGCCAGGCATCGATCTGCGGCTTGAACAGGTACAGCGCCCCGGTGCAGGCCAGCCAGATCACGAAGGGGATGCAGAACAGGCCGGCATAGAAATGCCAACGCCAGACGGTGGCATAGCTCAGGCGCAGGGCACGGTTGGTTTGCGGCAACGGTGTGGTGCTCATGGTCAGAACGAGGCGCGCAGCCCCACGGTCAGGTTGAAGGGCATGCCCAGGGCCGGCACGGTGCCCGAGCCGCTGGTGTTCACGCTGCCGTTGCTGTTGAAGCTCAGGCCCTGGTCGTAGTAGGACTTGTTGCCGATGTTCTGGGCAAAGGCGTAGAGGTCCAGGCTCTTGCTGTACTTGTAGATCACCCCGAGGTCGGCCAGCGTGGCGCCCTGGTTGAGCTGGGTGTGGGCGGTGTTGTTCCAGTAGTCGGGGAAGGCCTTGACCTGCAGGGTCACGCTCAGCTGCGGGCTGGCCTGCCAGGTGGCGCCGACATTGGCACTCCACAAGGGGATCTGGCCGAGCTGCTGGTTCACCGGATCGCTGGCCACCAGAGAGCTGGTCAGGTAGGCCGCGGTGCGCGAGAAGCCGCCGCTCAGGCTCAGGCTGTCGTAGGCGCGCCAGTTGCCGAGCAGCTCGAAACCGCGCAGCGTGGCATTGCCCGCATTCACATATTGCTTGAGCGCACTGGCAGCGGTCACGCCGGTGTTGCAATAGTTGTTGGCGGCGCCGCAGCCGGTCTGCACCGTGCTGTAGTCGATGTAGTTCCTGAGTTGGTTGTTGTAGGCGGTGAAGGCCACGTCGACATCGCTGCGCTTGAAATCGAAGCCGAACTCGAAGCCCTGGTTGGTCTGCGGCTGCAGCCCGGTGTCAGGCACGGTGTAGTTGGCGCCGCTGACGAAGCTGCGGTACATCTGGTTGAGGCCCGGGGCGGAGAAGTTCCGGTAGGCCGCCGCCCGCAGGTCCCATTCGGGGTTGAGGTAGTACTTGGCCCCCAGGCGCGGGTCGAAGCGGCTGAAGGACCTGTTGGGCAGGCTGTTGGCGATCGTGCTGCCGTTGTAGTTGCCGCTGGTGCTGGCGTTGTCGGCCTGCCAGAAGTCCTGGCGCAGTCCCAGGGTCACATCGAGCGGAACCCCCTCCGGGCGGTAGGTGCCCTGCACGAACAGGCCCTCGAACTGGTGTGTGGCCTGCGAGCCGATCGCGCCCAGGGGGCCGGCCGCATTGAAGATGTGCAGCGGATCCTGCGTCGAGATGCGGCGCAGGTCGAGTCCGGCCTTGATGTCCTTGATCGGGCCGAACTCGGTCTGCAGGTAGGCGGTGGCGCCGGTGCTGCTGTAGCTGGCGTTCTCCTGCTGGCTGACATAGGGCGTGCCGGCACCGGGGGCGGCCAGGCTGTAGGCCGGGTTGGACGCGTTCTGGGTGTACATCGTGCTGCTCTGGTACCAGCCGCTGTAGTTCAGGCTGCTCTTGTCGGTCAGCCGCGACTGGCCGCCGGCAGACAGGCGGTAGGTGTCCCAGTGGTTGTTGGCGATGTTGTAGATCAGCCCGTTTTCGGAGGTCTGGCTGGCCTGCAGCTTGACGAAGTAGTGGTTCGCCGCATCCGGATCGAAGCGGGCCTGGGCGTTGAAGTTGTTCACCCGGGAGGCTGTCGCCCCCATGGCCGGATTGCGGTAGGCGGCGGGCGTCTGGTTGTAGCCGTCCGACTCACTGCCGTCGTAGTTCAGGCCGAGCGTGACCCCGGGCGCCGGGGCGAAGCCCAGGCTGGCGTCCAGGCTTCGGGTGTTGAAGCTGCCGTAGCTGGCCTGCAGATGCTTCTCGCCGTCGACCGGGGCGCGGGTCACGATGTTGATCACCCCGCCCATGGCCATGTTGCCCCACAGGCTGGTGGCACCGCCGCCTCGGATGATCTCGATGCGTTCGATCGAATCCTTGGGGATCTGCCCCCAGTTGACGGTGCGGAAATAGGGGTCGTTGACCGGGATGCCGTCGAGCAGCACCAAGGTCAGGCCATTGGTCGAGGTGCCGAAGCCCCGGATGCTCAGCACCTGGCCGGTCGGGTGCAGCTGGGTCGTGGGCTGGGTGGGCACGAAGACGCCGGGGATCTTGTTGAGGATCTGGTCGACGCTGGTCTCGGGCGAGCGGACGATGGCCTCACGGCCGATCACCGTGGTGCTGATGTCCATGTCCTCGAGCTGGGTGCCGCGGCTGGCACTGACGGTGACCGTGCCCAGCTGTGTCGCTGCCGGGTTGGACTGCTGGGCCAGGACGGCCGGAGCGGACAGGGTGGCGAGCAGGCCGGCGACCAGGGCGGCACCGGCGTTGAGGGCACCCGGCAAGGCGGGATGCGCAGGGAAAGAGGCATTCATGATGTCGTTCGCAGGAAAAGCGGGCCGGCCGGGCCGCGTGAGGGCGGCAGGCCCAGAAGATGAGGTGGCTTGTTCGACCGGACGCGGGCAGACCCGCGCAGGTCGGCACGGCCGCAGGCCCTGGGCCGACGGCCAGGCTGCAGCAGGCGCACAGGCCCCGTCAGGAGGCCTGGTGGATCCGTGGGCTCAGGCCCGCGCGGGCGGGCCGCGCGGCGGTGGTGTCGGGGCCGAAGACTCGGCCAGATGCGTGACCGGCACCCACGGTGGGAGCACCGCAGGCGTCAGGGCCGGCAGGCTGGAGGCCGACGACGGCGGCAGCGGCAGCAGCGTGGGCAGGCACAGGGCGCAATGCACGGTGGCCGCCACGCTTCCGGTCGGCGCCTCCGGATCCCCGGTGCTGCCGTTCGGCGAGGCGGCACTGCAGACCTGCAGCCCCGGACCGGCATCCGCGATCCAGGGTGAAGCCAGGGTCACCGCCTGGGCCCAGACAAAGCACAGCAGCAGCCAGAAGGCTGCCACACGTGCCCTGGGCAGGGGGTGACCGATGTGTCGCGACATGGGGCGATTGTGCGTCAAGCGGCTGGCGGCTGCCTGACTCAGGTCAAGCCGCGGACATGGTGTCTCGACCTCGATCTCAATGGCTCGGATCCGGACGATGCCTACCGCCCTGAATGCATCAAGACTGGACGGCAGGCAATCCGCATCCAGCCACCGCGCAGACCGGAAGCGTCATGGAGGACGTCCTGCGGCCGGAGAGCCCGTGGGCCAATGGGACCTGGCCCATCCTCAAAGGAGCAGCCGCTCAATCAGTCACCCCGGCCACTGATTTCAACCCTCAATGCGCTGGGCTGCTGACCTGCTCAGACGACAGATAGCGGATCAGCAGGCGCCGGTCCTGTTCCGAGCTGACGCTGTAGTTCATGCGTTGCCCCGGGATCAGGGACTCCGGCTTGCTCAACCATTGATCTCAGAGCCTGTTCAATGTCTCCCACGGGTCGCGCAGCGGCCTTTTCGGGATGGGATGCAAGGCGCGGTGCGCGGTCGATAGCGCGGCTATCGACAAGTGCCGCAACGCCGCAGACCGCCCGAAAAGGCCACTGCCCTTCGGGTTGGAGCGAAATCGGGCGATTGGATGCCCCGACTGCTTGCATGGGCACGGGCCCATGCGGCGCATCCGGGCCACCCACTCATCCCGATTGCGCTCCAACGCGGCCCGTGCGAGACATTGAACAGGCTCTAAGGTCTGGGCGCTCCAGACCACGGAACTGGATCGCACCGCAGGCGAATAGGCGAAGTCGGGCACCGACCCGGCCCGCCGGCCGATCAGGTTGCGGTGCATGGGACCCACGCGGTTGGCGTCCACCGCATGGCAGCCGCCGCAGCGTGACTCGTACAGCATGCGCCCCTGGAGCACCTCGTCGGCCGGTGAAGCTCCAGCCCGGCCGACCACGGCCAGCATCAGCAGCAACGCGACCGACAGGCTGCCCGCGCAACCTTTCAGGGATTCGGGCCGGATCATTGGGTGATGATGTCCCGATGCATCGGCGCCAGACGGGCCAGCATCTGGTTCTGTGCCGAGAAGGGGATGGATCGGGCCTCCATGGCCTTCTGCAGGTCTTCCACCAGCGCATTGAAGTGGCCTTTGCCGACGCCCATCTCCGCATGGACGGCGGCCATGTCGGGTCCCTGGTAATGGCAGGGGCCGCCGGCCACCTGGCACAGTTGCTCGGTCAGTTGGCTCTTCAGGTGATCCAGATCGGTGTTCTTGAACTTGTCGGAAATCCTCGGATCGGCGGCCAGTCGATGGACGAAGTCATCCATCAACAGGGCCAGCCCGGCTTTTTCACCGAAGGACCTGTACAGGGCAGCCGGGTCGGCGACGGGATCGGTCGCGGTCCGGGTCTGGGCCATCGCGCCCGAGGCGACGGCGAGGCAAAGGAGGGTCAGGGCAAGGGGCAGGCGGATTTTCATGTTCAGGGTCTCGATGTTGGGTAGGAAGTGGAGGCCGGCAGGCCGGTGCAAGGGCCTCAGAACGCCCATTGCGTGGACAGATACAGGCCGCTTTGCCGGCGGTTGGAGGTCACACCCGGGACCACCTGACCGAGGTCGACATAGGCCGCCGTGACCGAGAAGTTCTTGCTCGGGGCCCAGGCCACGAAAAGGTCCTTCCAGTTGTCCTGGTGCAAGGCATTGCCCAGACCGGCCGCACGCCCCAGTGCCTCGAGGTTGTTGGGCATGAACCGGTACTCGGCGCCCACCACCAGTTGCCGGCTCAACAGATAGGCCACCGAGAACTCAGGTTGAAGACTGCGGCTGTCACGTCCGGGGGCGGCCGAGCCGAAACCCAGCAGGCCGCCCTGGTTGGCATTGGTGTAGCGCAGCGTCGCATTGAGCAGCACCCCCTGGGCCAGCAGCAGCTTGGTGGCCGAGGCATAGAGGTCGGTGCCGGTGGTACGCGCATGCAGGAAGTCGAGCACCGGCCGGATGGTTCCGGCATCGGTGCTCTTGTATTCCAGGCCGACGGCGATCTGGGGCATCAGCGTGTCGCTGTCGAGCACCGCATCGCCGGCCACCTTCACCTTGGCGCCGAGCACGGTCATCTTGATGTGCTGGCCGTTGGCCACACTGAAGCCCAGACCGTTGAGCGCCACGGCGGGCGCGGCATTGAAGTCCTGCTCACCCACCGACAACTCGACGCGGTCGTGCAGGCCCAGCGCGGCGCCATAGGTGCTCAGGCCGTAGTCCCGGGTCTTGAGACGGCTGATGTTGACGCTGGCCCCGACCTCGTCGGCCGTGGCGTTGCTGCCGATCACCGCCCAAGGGCTGATGCCTCCGCCAGCAGCCCCTTCGACCGTCGACACTCCCCCGGTCAGCAGCAGCTTGCCGGTGTCGGCCCTGGCCAGGTCTGTGGCGACCGTGCCGGCCGCGACCAGGGCCAGGGAACAGAGGAATCCATTTTGCTTTCTCATTGATGCGATCTCCATCCAGGTTGAAACGGACGCACGCGCCATGCGCCCTTGCAGATCTAGTACGGACCAGGCACCAGAACGGATTCAGGCGACGAGAAATAAAAATGGTGGCGGGCTCAGATAGCCTTGCGCACCAGCGGTCCCTTGAAAAGGATGGGCCCCTGCGGCCCCCCGGCTTCCGGCACGCCCCCTGGCACCTCCAGGCTGATGGCCAGCAGGCTGGCACCCTGGATCTGCGAGGCTGCGGCCACCAGCACCCGAGCACCCTCCCCGGCACCGAGCACCCCCAGGGAGCGGGGAGCCCCGCTGGCCGGAACGGCCCACAGCTGCAGCGCATGGTCTCGGGGCACGGCCTGTCCGAGCAGGTCCTGCAGTTGCACCTTCTGGCGGCCGCTGTCCCACGACGCCAGCCAGGCCGGTCGGTTGTCGGCGTCCAGCAGCAGGGCCAGGTACTCCTGCGAGGCACTGCGCAAGGCCTGGGTCGGGCCCGAGGACTCGGCCGACGGCCGCCAGGGCTGCCACCAACCCAGCAGCGCCAGCGACAGGGCGGCCACACTCACCCCCTGCCACACCAAGGCCTGCTGCCACCACGAGACGGTCCGCACGCTTCGGCCAGGCGCCGGCGCGCGGGCTGCGGCCCGGGCGGAGGCTTCGCGTTCGAGACGCAGCGCGATCTCGATGCGCGTCCACACGGCCGGGGGCGGCGCCACGGGGGCTTGCAGCTCGGTCATGCCCGCCAGCCGTTCCTGCCATTCGTGGATGGCCCGGCGCACCGGCGCATGCTGACGCGCCAGGGTTTCGAAGCGGCGTCGAGCCGCCCCCTGCAAGGTGCCCAGGCCATATTCGGCGGCCAGTCGCTGGAGCAGGATCCGGTTGTGGACGATGTTCATCGCCAAGCCCTTTCAATCATCGGCGCGCCCCTCAATTCAGGACGCCCATGCAGATGCGCAGCTGGTCCAGGCCGCGCCGGATCCAGCTCTTGACCGTGCCCAGGGGCAGCTTGAGCTGCTCGGCCAGATCCCCGTGGCTGAGCTCGCGCAGGTAGGCCAGGCTCAGGACTTCGCGTTGCGCCCCCTTGAGCTGGGACATGCATTGGTGCAAGGCCCTGGCCTGCTGGCTCGCGTCCGCAGCCTGCTCGGGATCGGGAGAGTCGCCTTCCAGCGTGTCCTCGGCCAGTTCGTCGAGCGGGTCGCTCAGATGCACCCGCTCCGCCCCCCGTCGACGCAGCAGGTCCAGGGCGCGGCTGCGCACGATCAGGCCCATCCAGGCCAGGGGCGGGCTGAGGCTGGCGCGGAAATCCGCAGCCGATCGCCAGATGCTGAGGTAGCTCTCCTGCAGCACGTCTTCGGCCAGCTCCGGGGCTCTGACGATGCGCAGGGCCAATCCATGGAAACGGCCCGAGGTCAGGTCGTAGAGCTTTTTGAGCGACTGCTGATCGCCGGTCGCCACCTGGCCGAGCAGTTCGGCAAGTAAGTTTGCCTGGGTGTCTTTGTCTGTCGTCATGGCTTGAAGTGGGGGCCAGCGTGATGAGGGGGCCGCGCGGTGCCGGTCAGGGCCAGGGTGCCCGCATCTTAACGAAGGGTGGACAGGTAGGCGATCAGATCCCGGCGGGCCCGGGCATCGGACACCCGCTCCTCCATCGCCTGCCCCGGCACGAGGGCATCGGGGTCCCGCAGCCAGGCATCGAGCGTCCGGGGCGTCCACACCAGCCCGCTGCGCCGCAGCGCGGGTGAGTACTCGAAGCCGGGGACGGTGCCGGCCGACCGGCCCAGCACCCCACGATGCCGGGGGCCGGTGTCGTTGTCATCCACCGAGTGGCAGTCCGCACAGCGCTGCCGGTAGAGCTGCATGCCGCGCCGGACGTCTCCCGGGACCGCATCGGCCGGCCGGCCACCGGATGCCGTGCCGGCCCGCACCGGGCCAAAGCTCCCTCCCAGCCCCACAAGAAGGACGAGGAGGCAGACCCGCATCGAAGCACTTCGGCCGGGGCGCGAGCCACCGGAGACGCCACCGCAGATGCCGCCGTGTCGCACCGTGTCAGGCGCCAAAGCTCAGCGCCTGTGCCGGCAGGGCCTTGCCCAGCGCCGACACCAGGGCGGTGTAGTGCATGGTCTCGTCTGCGGCCAGGCGCGCAGCCACCTTGGCCAGATCGCGGCTGGTCAGCGAAGGCAGCACGCCCAGGTAGGCATTGGTGGCACCGAGCTCGAGGCGGGCCGCCAGCGCCAGCAGATCGGCCTGCGACTTCAAGGTGTTGGCCTGCAGGGCGGCGGCGTAGTCTTCGAGCTTTTTCTCGGCCACCGGGGTGCCGCCGAGCTTCTGGATCGTCGCCGCCAGGGCATCCCGGTGGGCCTTGTGGTGGCTCTGGAACAGCACGGCGACATCCAGCACGGGCTTTTGCAGCAGGCCGCTGCCCGCACCGAGCTGGTAGGCGTTGATGGCCTCGTGCTCCAGGCCGAGGGCCACGTTGAGGATCTGCACATCCTTGCCGGCATCGCCCGGGGCGCTTTGGGCCAGCGCCTCGCGGCCGCCCAACATGGCCACGGCCACAGCAGACAGGGTGGCGCCAGTGCCCAGGAATTGACGGCGCGCGGTGGTTTGTCGAATGAAGTTCATGGAGATGTCCTGAAAGTGGGGGAATGAAGTCGGAGGCCGCGGTCATCGTCGTCCTCCGCCATGGGTACGCAGGCCGGGCACCGGGTGGATGCATGCCCTGGCACGGCAGTGGGGTATTGCATGCCGTCACCCACACCGCGCCACAGGCTCTAACGGCGCCTGGCCGCCACGGTCAACTGCCGTGTCAGCACCAGGGGCTGCGGCCCCAGCACGACGGAATAGGGCGCCATCTCGGCCACCTCGTCGGCCTGCCAGAGCTTCACCACGGCGGCGCCGGCAGGCAGGTCGTCCATCACCGCCACCCCGTCAGCGCCGGTGAGCGCCACCCAGGGGCTTTCGGCCACGAGCACATAGCCCCGCATGGACGCATGGAGAAAACAGCCCAGCAGGGTCACCCCGGGTTTGTCGAACACCACCTCGCTGCTCGACAGGGGCTTGTGATCGGTCGCGCCGGCCAGCCGGAACTGGAATCCGGCCGCCTCCAGCATCGGCCCCCATGTGGCGGGAGCCCCCCGGACATGGTGGTCGAAGCCGTCCTGGTTGGTGAACACCACCCGGGTGCCGGGCTGGACCACGGTGACCCGGGGCACGAACCTCATCCGCGACTGGTTGATCGTCACCTGCGGCGGTGCAGGCTGCCGAGGCACCGCGCCCGAGGCGCTCAGCACCTCAACCACCGCGTCCGGAACAGGCTGGCCGTCGCGATCGGTGACTTTGAATTGCAGGGTGGCGGCGCTCGCCAGCAAGGGCAGCGCAGCGGCAGCCAGGGTCGCAAAAGCGTGTCGGAGAAATGTCATGGGGCAGCTTTCAAAGAAGGATCCAGAAGCCCCGGTGCCGACGCACCCCGAAGGAGGTGGCGGCAACACCCGACCGCAGGCCGGGACAGGGCTTGTCAGAAGCCTGTACGCAGGGGTGGCGGTTTTGGATGCAAGAGGGGGGCCAGGCCCCCATGAACTGCCGTAGCGAAGCTGCCGCAACACCACGACACCGCAGCCTTCCCGTCGCCCGGAAGTGGCCGACCAGAAGGCCCGAGGCCCCGCTACACCAGCGGCACCCGCAACCGCTCGATGACCTCGGCGGTGTCGGGCCGCACGCCGCGCCACCAGGCGAAGGCCTCGGCGGCCTGCTCGGCCAGCATGCCGACGCCGTCGACACGGCGCGCCACCCCGGCATTGCCGGCCAGGCGCAGAAAGGGCGTCATGCCCTTGGCATAGGCCAGCTCATAGGCCAGCACGCAGTCGGCGAACACGCTGGCGGGCACCGGCGGCAGCTCGGCATGCAGGCTGGCCGAGGTGGCGTTGAAGACCAGATCGAAACGCTCGCCTTCCAGGGCCGGGTAGGCGGCCGCCCTCACCCGGCCGTGTTCGGCGCCGATCCGGGCCAGGGCCTGGGCCTTGTCCAGGCTGCGGTTGGCGATGACCAGCTCGGCCGGCTGCTCGGCCAGGAAGGGCAGCAGGGCCCCGCGTGCAGCCCCCCCGGCGCCCAGCATCAGCACCCGCCGGCCGCGCAGGGCCTGGCCCAGGTTGTGCACCACGTCGCGCACCAGACCCACGCCGTCGAAGTTCTCGGCCAGCACGCGGGCGCCCTCGAGCTTCAGGGCATTGGCCGCCCCGGCCAGTCGGGCCGCCGGCGAATGCTCGCTGGCGTAGGCATAGGCATCGAGCTTGAACGGGGCGGTGATGTTGAGCCCGCACCCACCCTGCGCCCGGAAGGCGTCCACGGTGGCGGCAAACCGGCCCGGCGGGCCTTCGATGCGGGTGTATTCGATGTCCTGCCCGGTGGCCTGGGCAAAGCTGCCGTGGATCAGGGGCGATTTGCTGAAGGCGATGGGGTTGCCGATGACGGCATAGCGGTCGGTCATGGTCGGGTCTCGGGAGGGGTGGAACAAGGCAGCGGGCAGGGGGCGGCCGGCTCAGCGGCTGAACAGCACGCCGGCGGCCTGCAGCGCGGCGATCTCGTCAGGGCCGTAGCCCAGGCCGGCGGCCACCTCGGCGTTGTGCTGGCCCAGGTCGGGGGCCACCCGGTGCTCGGTGGTGTCGCAGCCTGAGAAACGGAAGGGCAGATTGGGCAGGCGCAGGGTGCCGTAGCGCGGGTGCTGCTGCTCCAGCACCATGCCCCGCGCGCGGATCTGCGGGTCGTCGATCACCTCGTCGATGCGCTGCACCTTGGCGGCCGGCACGTCGATGCCGTCCAGCAGGGCCAACACCTCGGCCACGCTGCGCCAGGCGATCCAGGGCCGGACCACGGCCAGGATCTCTTCGCGTCCGGCATTGCGGCCCTCGGCGCTGTGGAAGCGGGTGTCGCCGCCGAAGCCGGCCGGCCCGCCCTGCTGCTCGAGCAGGGCCGCGAAGCGGCGCCAGGCATCGTCCACCTGGGCCGCCAGCACCAGGTCGCCGTCGCAGGCCCGGAACACGCCGTACAGGGTGGAGGTGGGCATGTCGTGCCCGGTCTGCTGCGGCAGCACCTGGCCGCCCGACAGGGTGTAGCACTGCACCGCGTACTCATGCATGGACACCAGGGTGTCGTAGAGCGCCATGTCGATGTGCTGGCCGCGCCCGCTGCGCTCGCGGCCCAGCAGGGCCGCGTTGATGGCGGCCACCGCGTGGATGCCGGTGTACATGTCGCCCAGCGAGATGCGCAGCAGGGGCGGCGCCTCGCCTGGGTTGCCGACCATCTGCATGATGCCGCTCTTGGCCTCGGCGATCAGGCCGAAGCCGGCGCGGTGCGAATCGGGGCCGGTGTGGCCGTAGGCCGAGATGGAGCAATACACCAGGCGCGGGTTGCGCGCTGCCAGCTCGGCATAGCCCAGGCCCAGCCGCTCGAGGGCGCCGGGGCGGTAGTTCTCGATGAAGACATCGGCCGAGTCGCAGAGGCGGTGCATGAAGTCCTTGCCGCGCGGATCGCGCAGGTTGACGCTGACGCCCTGCTTGCCCATGTTGAGCTGCAGGAAGTAGCCGCTTTGCTGGTCGTCGAGGATGTGGCTGTGCTGGCGGCCGGCATCGCCGCTGCCGGGGCGCTCCACCTTGATCACCTCGGCGCCCAGGGCGGCCAGGCAGCGGCCCACATAGGGGCCGGCCAGGAAGTGGCTGTAGTCGATCACGCGCAGGCCTGCCAGGGGCCGGGCTTGGGAGGGTTGGCTCATGTCAGAAGCTCCCGGGACGGCGCGGGATCATCAGGCGGTGCTCGCCTTTTTGCACCACCTGGCCGTGCTGGTTGAGCAGCTCGGAGGGCAGGACCACGATGCCCCAGCCCGGCCGGCTTCTGGAGGCGCGCAGGCCGGTGACGCTGAAGCGCACCTGCAGGCTGTCGTTGATGCGGATCGGCAGCAGGAAGTCCCAGGTCCAGCCCAGCGACATGCCGGGCACGAAGCGGTACTCGCTGGCCGTCTTCAGACCGTCGGCGATCGACAGGCCGAACAGGCCGTGCGCCACCCGGGTGCCGAAGGGGGTGCTGCGGGCGTAGTCCTCGTCGATGTGCACCGGGGTGTAGTCGCCGCTCAGCTCGGCGTAGGCGTTGATGCGGGCTTCGCTCACCTCGTAGCCGGGGCTAAGGCAGACATCGCCTTCGCGGGCGTCGTCCCAGTATTTCTCGGGGGTCTCGAAATGGCGGGCGGGGGCGGTGATCTTCATGCGGACCTCAGCTTCTGGGTTGAACGGACAGGGCCTGGGCCACGCTGCCGGGGGCGGCCTGGATCAGCTCCAGCGCCAGGCCATCGGGCAGCTGCAGCCAGTGGCGGCCCTGGGGCAGGCGGCTCACGCCCCAGGCCTGGGCCGCCTGCAGGGCGGCCTCCAGGTCATCGACCATCACCCCCAGATGGGCCAGCCAGCCGCTGTCGTTGCTGGGCGGGGCCTCGAAGCCGGGGCTGGCCATCAGCTGCAGGCCGCCCAGGGTCCAGTACTGGCGCGGGTCGTCGGTCGGCCCGTCGATCTCGCGCACGTCCATGCCCAGGACCTCATAGAAGAAGCGGATGTGCCAGTGGATGTCTTTCACCCGCACGGCCACATGCTCGACGTAGGCGCGGGTGGGGGGCTGGAAAGGAAGGCTCATGGGGGTCTCCGGAAGAATTCGGGGTTGGCGGGCTCAGCGCGGCAGGGCCGCCTCGATGCCTTTGACGCAGGCCACCAGGGTGCTGTTGACCGGGGTCGGGATGCCGTGGCGCAGGCCCCAGCGCACGACGGCGCCGTTGATGAAATCGATCTCGGTGACCGAGCCCTTTTCGAGGCTCTGCAGCATCGAGGTCTTGAAGTCCTCGGGCAGGCCCGCCGCCGCCTTGAGCCAGGCGGCCCGCGCCTCGGTGTGGCTCAGGCGCACGCCGGCGGCGGCGGCGACCTGCATGGCCTCCTGCACCGCAGCCACCGCGGTGGCCTCGATCTCGGGGATGCGGTACAGCGGGCCGTAGCCCAGGCGGGTGATGGCGCTGACGGCCCCGGTGGCCACATTGATGAGCAGCTTGTCCCACATCGCGCCCAGGATGTTGTCGCTGAGCGTGGTCGCCAGACCGGCCTGCTTGAAGGCCTGGGCGATGGCCTCGGCGCGCGGGCTGGACCGGCCGTCGAGTTCGCCGATCAGGGTCTCCTTGCCCTCGGTGCCGGCGATGATCCGGCCTGGGGCCAGCATCACGCCCCCGACATAGGTCTTGCCGGCCAGCACCCGCTGCGGGCCCACGATGTCGGCCAGGATGTCCTCATGGCCCAGGCCGTTCTGCAGCGACAGCACGCCACGCGCCCGCGTCAGCGCGTCCGCGGCCGCCGCG
>JAFAMV010000037.1 GCA_019233055.1 Curvibacter sp. | reverse complement strand
CGCCTTGTAGCGCTGCGTCACCGGGTCCTCCCCCAGCGCCAGGTCCGCGTACGCCCACACCTCGAACCCCTCGTGATCATGGTGCGACAGCAGCGGCTCCAGGAAATTGGTGCAGGCGTGGTTGCGGAAGTCGGGCGAGACATAGCCCACCTTCAGGCGCCGGTCGCCGCGGCGCGGGTTGTCATGGCGTCGCCAGGCCGAACGAAGCGGCTGGCCATACTGCGCGTCGTAGGCCTCGTAGACCGCATAGATCTGCTCGGCGCTCAGCGCCGGGTGGTAGTCGATGTTGAACAGGTAGTTGTCGATCGCCACCTTGGAGCCCGGCTCGATCTCCAACGCCCGCCGCAGCATCTCGAGGGCTTGCGCAATGTCTCCCCGCTCGTTGTAGTAGCCGCTCAGATTCGAATAGAGGCCAGGTTGGCGAGGGTCGATCTCCAGCGCCTTGCGGAAGGCCGCATAGGCCTTCTCGCGCTGATTGAATTCGAAATAGCAGATGCCGATGCTGTTGTGGTGCGATGCGTCGCGCGGGTTCAGTGCCACCGCGCGCTCGAAGGCCTGCAGGGCCTCTTCATAGTGGCCGGCCTCGCGCAGAGAGCGCCCCAGATTGCCCTGGGCCTCGGCGTCCCAGGGCGACAGTTCGGCCGCCCGGCGCTTGGCCTGCAGGGCCTCCTCGGCATGGCCCTGGGCCTGGAGAACCACGCCCAAGCCCTTCCAGGCGAAACCATCTCCGGGATGCGCGCGCACCATGCGACGTGCCAGGGCCTCGGCCTGCACCAGCTCTCCGGCCTTGAAAAGCTGGTTCAGCCGCTTCTTGTCGCCCTCACCCACGGAGCCCCCCACCGGCTCAGGCCCGCTCGGGGAGGGCTGCGCCCTCAGTCGCTCCTTGAGCGCATTGACCTGGGCCACGGGCACCCCATGGTCTTGCGCCTGGGGCAGCACCGCCCAGGCCTGGGCCTGGCGGCCGGCCCGGATCAGGGCGTCCACGTAGTTGAGCCAGTACTGGGCCTGATCGCCGGCGCCAGCCAATGCGGTCTCGAACCAGGGCAGGGCCGCCTCGGGCTGCCCCAGCTGGATCGACAGCAACACCCCCAGGTGGTGCGAAGCCTCCGGATGGCCGGGCTGGCGGGCCAGCACCGCTTCATAGCCCAGCCGGGCCTCCTCCAGGCGAAAGCCGTGGTGGGCCTCCATGGCCGATGCGAGCAGGGTCGACAGTTCGTCGCCGGCCTCCGCCAGCCCCGGGGTCATTGGATTCTGCGAGGTCGGGGAAGCATTCATGGCATCGGGGATCAGACAGGGATCGACGGAGTTGGACCCGAGCTTATTCCAATCCGGTCCGGCAAAAAGCCCGACAAGGCGGGGCATTGCACGGCACTTTGATCCAATCGCGACAGAGCCGGGCGGCGTTTTGCAAGCCAAATGTCAAGACCGGTCCCTACAATGCCGATACCATAGTCACCTGACTGATCCACCCAATTGCCCCGGCGTTCCCAGCCTTATTGGGACAACGCCGACGGCCATCCGCCCGACATAATCCAGCATGTTCGTCATCATTGGCTACGTCGTCTGTCTGGGCTGCATTTTCGGCGTCTATATTGCGCACGGCGGCAATATCCACGTCATTTTGCACGCCCTGCCTTTCGAAATGATCACCATTTTCGGCGGCGCCATGGGCGCTTTCGTGGTGAACAACCAACCCAAGGTCCTGAAGGCGGTGCTCAAATCGCTGCCGGACGTGTTCAAGGGCGCCAAATACACCAAGGCCCGCTACATGGAGTTGCTGGCCATGCTCTATGAGATCTTGCAGAAGGCGCGCAAGGAAGGGCTGATGGCGATCGAAAAGGATGTCGAATCGCCCCATGATTCGCCGATCTTCAGCAAATTCCCGACCGTGGGCCACGATCACCATGTGATCGAATTCACCACCGACTACCTGCGCATGATGGTCTCGGGCAACCTCAACGCCCACGAGATCGAAGCCCTGATGGACAGCGAGATCGACACCCACCATGCCGAGGCCCACGCACCGGTGGCGGCGCTGGCCCGGCTGGCCGGCGCCCTGCCCGCCTTCGGCATCGTGGCCGCCGTGCTCGGGGTGGTGAACACCATGGGCTCGGTGGGCCAGCCGCCTGCGGTGCTGGGGGGCATGATCGGTTCGGCCCTCGTCGGCACCTTCCTCGGCATTTTGCTGGCCTATGGCGTGATGGAGCCCCTGGGCGGCCTGCTCGAGCAGAAGACCGAAGATGCGGCCAAGGAACTGCAGTGCATCAAGACCACGCTGCTGGCCAGCATGCAGGGCTACAACCCGACCACCGCGATCGAATTCGGCCGCAAGGTGCTGTTCTCGACCGACCGGCCCAGCTTCTCGGAACTCGAAAACCACGTCCGCGGCAAGAAATAAGCCCCGCGCCGCCGAAGCCCAGACCGCCCACCACCCGACACCGACCACCCCATGGCAGGCGACGCCAAGAAACTCCAGCCGATCATCATCAAGCGCGTCAAGAAGGGCGGGCACGCTGCGCATGGGGGCGCCTGGAAGATCGCCTACGCCGACTTCGTGACGGCCATGATGGCCTTCTTCCTGCTGATGTGGCTGCTGGGCTCGACCGCCAAGGGCGAACTCCAGGGCATCGCCTCGTACTTCACCAACCCCATGAAGGTGGCGATGTCGGGCGGCAACGGGGCGGGCAACAGCTCAAGCATCATCCCCGGCGGCGGCACCGACCTCAGCCGCTCGGTCGGCCAGGTGATGCGAGCCGAAAACAAGGACACGGCCAAGTCGGCCGAACACAACCGCCCCGAGGCGGCGCGCGCCGAAGTGGCAAGGCAGGATGCCAAGCGCATCAACGCCTTGAAAGGCAAGATCGAATCCCTGATCAGCGCCGACACCAAGCTCAACGAATACAAGTCGCAGATCCGGCTCGAGATCACGGCCGACGGCCTGCAGATCCAGATCGTCGATGACCAGAAACGCCCGATGTTCGACAGCGGCAGCGCCCTGGTCAAACCCTATATGCGCGACATTCTGCGGGCCATCGGCAGCGCCCTGAGCGGCGTCGAGAACCGCATCAGCCTGGCGGGCCACACCGACTCCACGCCCTACGGCAACGGCGAACGGGGCTACAGCAACTGGGAATTGTCGGCCGACCGGGCCAACGCCTCGCGGCGCGAACTCGTGGCCGCCGGCATGCCCGACGACAAACTGGCCCGTGTCGTCGGCCTGGCCTCCAGCGATCCGCTGAACAAGGACGACACCAGCGACCCGACCAACCGCCGCATCAGCATCACCGTCATGACCAAGGAGGCCGAAGAACGCCTGCTGGGGCCTTACAAACCACCGCCCCCTGACGACGACATTCCCCCCGCCAAAGAATCCGGGGCCGCTGGTGAAAAATCACCTTAACATCGGCCCCTGACCCAAAAACGCCTTAACATCCTGGCAGCGGTCCAATAGACTTTTACTCAGAATAAACATGCTCGAAAGGGTCAACTGTGGCTAACACCCTTCGCTTTCTCATCGTCGATGATTTCTCGACGATGCGAAGAATCGTGCGCAACCTGCTCAAGGAATGCGGATACGCCGAAGCCGACGAGGCAGAAGATGGGTCTGTCGCCCTCAACAAATTGCGCAATGGTCGGTTTGATTTTGTGGTCACCGACATCAATATGCCAAACATGAACGGCTTCGAACTGCTCTCTCAGATCAAGCAGGACGACAAGCTCAAGCACCTGCCGGTCTTGATGGTGACGGCGGAGGCACGCAAGGAAGACATCGTGGCGGCAGCCCAGGGCGGTGCTGCGGGTTACATCGTCAAACCGTTCACCAAGGCGACGCTCGAGGAAAAGGTCACGAACATCGTGAAAAAGCTCGGTCTCTGAGGAGAAGGCCATGGAACCCTCCGAGAACCGGTCCGAGTCTGTCAACGGAACGCCGCTGGAAATCCACCACCGGATCGGCCAGTTGACCCGGCAGCTTCATGACACCCTCAAGGAACTGGGCTACACCGAACGCCTCATGGGCACGATGAGCGAGTTGCCCGACGCCAAGAGCCGCCTCTCCTACATCGCCCGCCTCACCGGCGAGGCCGCCGAAAAGGTGCTCAACCGCGTCGAGTTGGCCAAGGCCGAGCAGGACAACCTGGCCGGCGAGACACGCGACCTCAAAAGTGCCCTGATCAAGGACCCGGTGCGCGCCGTGGCCAGCGGCCGGATGCTGAACTACCTCGATGACGTCGAGCGCGCCACCCGCGAGTCCGACAGCCACCTCACCGAGATCATGATGGCGCAGGACTTCCACGACCTGACCGGCCAGGTGATCGCGCGCGTGGTGAATCTGGCGGCCACCATCGAGCAGCAACTGGTGCAACTGGTGGTCGAGACCGCCCCGCACCCGGTGACCCTGCCCACGCCCACCAACCATGGCGGCGAGGCGCTGAGCGGCCCGGTGGTCGATCCCGAGAACACGCCCGACGTGGTGACCGACCAGTCGCAGGTCGACGACCTGCTGGCCAGCCTGGGGTTCTGAGCCAGACTTGACCCGGCTCAAGCCCGCCGAGGGCGAGGGCCTTTTTTCCCCTTCTTATCGGGCTTTAGCCCGCCGAAGCGGATCCGACAATGGTGACCAGCCCCTGCTGAAGTCACCATGGAATCCAGCCAAGACCGCAACCTCCCCGCGTCGCAGAAGCGATTGCAACAGGCCCGAAAGGACGGCCAGGCTCCGCGCTCGCGCGAGCTGTCCAACCTGGTGGTGCTGCTGGTGGGCTCGGCCGCCCTGATGTGGCTGCTGCCGATGTTCTTCGACCTGTTCAAGCAGCTGTTCGCACAGCACATGCGCTTCGATGCCGCCAGCATCGCCGCCCCCGAGGACATGTTCCACCACGCACGCACCCTGGTGGGCCTGGGCCTGGGCATCTCGCTGGGCTTTGCGAGCCTGATCGCGCTGACCGTCGTGGCCGGTGAAATCGCTTCGGGCGGCTGGGTGGCGAGCCTGCAACCCCTGATGCCCGACCTGAGCCGGCTCGACCCCTTGAGCGGCCTGGCCAACCTGTTCTCCAAGCAGCAGCTGGTGAATGTGGTCAAGCTCATCGTCGTCGCCACGGCCATGGGCTGGACCGGCTGGAACTACCTCAGCAAGAGCGTGGGCGAGATCTCCACCGTGATGCTCGAGTCGCCCCAGGCGGCCATCCCGCATCTGGCGCACTGGATCGTGACCGGCATCGCCCTGCTGATGCTGACCGCCCTGGTCGCTGCCGCCATCGATGTGCCGCTGCAGCGCTTCCTGTTCAAGTCGCGCCTGAAGATGTCGCACCAGGAGCTCAAGCAGGAATCCAAGGAGACCGAGGGCAACCCGCAGATCAAGGGCAAGCTGCGCGCCAAGCAACGCGAGATCGCACACCGGCGCAGCGTCAACAAGGTGCCCCAGGCCGATTTCGTGGTCATGAACCCGACCCACTTCGCCGTCGCCCTCAAGTACGACGACGCCACCATGGCGGCCCCGCAGGTGGTGGCCAAGGGCGCCGACCTGCTGGCCATGCGCATCCGCGAGATCGCCAGGTCGCATGAGATCCCGGTGCTGCAGTCGCCCATGCTGGCGCGCGCGCTGTATGCCCACGCCGAGATCGACCAGGCCATCCCGTCGAGCCTGTATGCGGCGGTGGCGCAGATCCTGGTCTATGTCTACCGCCTCAAGGCCGCTCTGCGCGGCGAAGGCCCGATGCCGCAACAGGTGCCCACACCCGATGTGCCCGTCGAGCTCGACCCCTACCACCTGAACCCGCCCCAGCCGGCTGAAGCCCTATGAATCCGCAACTCAAAAACCTGCTCGGCCGCGTGAGCGGCTACCTGGGCCTGGTCCAGGGCATGGCTGCGCCGTTGCTGGTGGTGGTCATCCTGTCGTTGATGGTGCTGCCGATCCCGCCGTGGCTGCTGGACACCTTCTTCACCTTCAACATCGCCGTGGCCCTGATGGTGATGATGGTCGCGGCCTACATGATCAAGCCGCTCGATTTCGCCGCCTTCCCCTCGGTGCTGCTGCTCACCACCCTGATGCGCCTCTCGCTCAACGTGGCCTCGACCCGGATCGTGCTGCTCGAAGGCCACACCGGCGCCGGAGCGGCCGGTGCGGTCATCGAATCCTTCGGCCACTTCCTCATCGGCGGCAACTTCGCCGTCGGCCTGATCGTGTTCTCGATCCTGGTGGTGATCAACTTCGTGGTCGTCACCAAGGGCTCGGAGCGGATCGCCGAAGTCTCGGCCCGCTTCACCCTGGACGCCATGCCCGGCAAGCAGATGGCGGTGGACGCCGACTTGAACGCCGGCCTGATCGACGACAAGGAGGCCAAGCGCCGGCGCGCCGAGATCGCCGAAGAAGCCAACTTCTTCGGCTCCATGGACGGCGCCTCCAAATTCGTGCGCGGCGACGCGGTCGCCGGCATCCTGATCCTGCTCATCAACGTGATCGGCGGCTTCGCGGTCGGCGTGCTGCAACACGACCTGAGCGCCGGCCAGGCCGCCGACACCTACATCCTGCTGGCCGTCGGCGATGCGCTGGTGGCCCAGATCCCCGGCCTGCTGATCTCGGTGGCCGCCGCCATGGTGGTCTCGCGCGTGGGCAAGGACACCGACGTCAGCAAGCAGATCGTCGGCCAGGTGCTGGCCTCGCCCAGGGTGCTGGGCATCACCGCCAGCGTGCTGCTGCTGCTGGGCGCCATCCCGGGCATGCCCCACATCGTGTTCCTGCTGATCGGATCGCTCATCGGCTACGGCGCCTGGGCCATGCGCCAGCGCGCCGAACGGCTGCGTCTGCAGCAGGAGACGGCGCCGCCGCCGCCGCCCCCCGTCGACAAGGACGCCACCTGGGACGACCTGCAGCCGGTCGATCTGCTGGGCATGGAGCTGGGCTACCGCCTCATCGCCCTGGTCGACAAGAAGCGCAAGGGCGATCTGCTCACCCGCATCAAGGGCGTGCGGCGCAAGTTCGCCCAGGAGGTCGGCTTCCTGCCGCCCCCGGTGCATGTGCGCGACAACCTCGAACTCAAGCCCAGCGGCTACCGCATCACCCTGCGCGGCGTGATGGTCGGCGACGGCGAGGCCTTCCCCGGCATGTTCCTGGCCATCAACCCGGGCGGCATCACCACCAAGCTGGTCGGCACCTCCACCACCGACCCGGCCTTCGGCCTGCCGGCGCAGTGGATCGACGAACGCCAGCGCGAAGCGGCGCAAATGGCCGGTTTTACCGTGGTTGATTGCGAAACCGTGGTGGCCACCCATTTGTCACACTTGATGCAAGTCCACGCCGCCAAGCTGCTGAGCCGCACCGAGACCCAGCAACTGGTGGACCACGTGACGAAACTTGCTCCCAAGCTGATTGAAGAAGTCGTTCCGAAAATGGTCACCATCGCCAACTTCCAAAAGGTGCTCCAGTTGCTCCTGGAGGAGTCGGTGCACATCCGCGACATCCGCACCATCATCGAGACGCTGGCCGAATTCGCCACCGCGATCACCGACCCGGCCGAACTCGCCAAGCGTGTGCGCGTGGCCCTGTCGCCGGCGATCGTGCAGCAGATCTACGGACCCGCCCGCGAACTCAACGTCATCGCCATCGAACCCGGCCTCGAACGGCTGCTGGTCCAGGCACTGGGCAGCACCGGCACCCCGGCGCTGGACCCCGGTGTGGCCGATGTGCTGAGCCGCAGCGCCGCCGAGATGGCCAGCAAGCAGGAAGAGATGGGGCTGCCCGCCTGCCTGCTGGTGCCCGACCAGATCCGTTCTTCGATCGCCCGCCTGGTGCGCCGCGTGGCACCCCGGCTGCAAGTGCTGTCACACAGCGAAATCCCTGAAACGCACACCATCCGCATCGGCCCGATCCTTCGAGGTGCCACATCATGAACATCAAACGTTTCCACGCTGCCACATCCCGTGAAGCCCTGGCCAAGGCCCGCATGGCCTTCGGCGACGGAACGCTGATCCTGTCGAACCGCCCGACCGCCAACGGCGTCGAGGTGGTGGCCACCGCCGAAGAATCGCTGTCCTCGCTGGAGCAGCCGGCCCCCGACGTGCGGGCCTTCCAGGAGTCGCGCCAGACCCAACCCCAGGCCCTGGCCCGCCCCAAGGCCGCCGTGCCGGCCAAGACCAGCCCTCAGGCCGGTGTGCGCGAAGTCCGCGAAGACACCGAGCAACTGGCCATGAGCACCCTGTCCTTCCAGGACTATGTGCGCGAGCGCATGCTGCGCCGCCGCCATGAGGCCCTGAGCAGCCCCGAGCCCGCCGCGCCGGCCCAGCAGGCCGTGACCCCGGTGCGCCCGAGGATGCCCAGCACCCCGGCCGCCCGGCCCCAGGCCAGCCCGCCGCCGATGCACGCACCGATCCTGCGCAAGGAGGTGATCCGCACCCAGCCCGAGCCCGACTTCGACGACGAGGCCGTCATGCCGCGCCACCTCGTGCAGCCCGGCCAGACGCCGGCCCTCAACCAGCAGGGCATCGTCAACGAACTGCAGTCGATGAAGGAGATGATCGAGGAGCGCTTCAACACCCTGGCCTGGCTGGGCCAGGCGCGGCAGGATCCGCTGCAGTCGAACCTGATGCTGAAGATGATCCGCGCCGGCTATTCGCCCGCGCTCGCCCGCGCCATCCTGGAGCGCCTGCCCGCCGAGACCAGCCCCGCCGAAGCGGTGCGCTGGCTCATGGAAGTGCTGGAACGCAACCTCAAGACCGACGCCGGCGGCTACCCGATCTACCAGGAGGGCGGCATCTTCGCCCTCGTCGGTGCCACCGGTGTGGGCAAGACCACCACGGCCGCCAAGCTGGCCGCGCTCTGCGCCCGCCTGCACGGCCCCAACAGCGTCGGCCTGATCACGCTGGACACCTACCGCATCGCCGCCCACGAACAGCTGCGCACCTACGGCCGCATGCTCGGCGTGGTCGCCCACCTGGCCCACGACAAAGCCGCGCTGCAGGACCTGCTGGGCCTGCTGAGCAACAAGCGCATGGTGCTGATCGACACCACCGGCCTGGCGCCGCGCGACCCGCGCAAGCGCGACATGCTCGAGGTGCTGAACCTGCCCGACGTGCAGAAACTGCTGGTGGTCAATGCCGGCAGCCATGGCGACACCATCGACGACACCCTGTCGTGCTTCAAGACCACGGGCGTGCAGCAGACCATCCTCTCCAAGGTGGACGAAGCGGTGAAGCTGGGCCCGGCGCTGGACGCCCTGATCCGCCACCAGGTGCTGCTGCGCGGGGTCACCAACGGCCAACGGGTGCCCGAGGACTGGGAATCGGCCGACGCCGGCAAGCTGGTCCGGGCTTCGATGCGCACCCCCGGCAAGTCGGCCTACGATCCGAAGACCTCGGACCTGAACTTCTTCTTCACCGGCAGTGCGCCGGGCGCGGAGTCTGTGCATGCTTGAGTCGGGACTCGACCAGGGCGCCGGCCTGCGCCGGCTGATGCCCCCACCTGTGCTGCGCTTCATGCCCGTGATCCAGCACAGCCGGGGCGAATTCAGCCTGCAACTGCTCTGGCAATTGTGTGAGGCCTACGTGGACGGCGGCGAGACCGTCGCCGTGCTGGACACCAGCGCCGCCGAGACCGAACAGGAACCCGGCCTGCTGCAGATGCTCGAGAGCACCATGCCCGAGCGCGAGCTGCTGGTGGAGAATGCCTGCGCCATCGTGCCCGCCCGGCTGGGCTGGCAACGCCTGCTGGCGGCCCAGCGCTTCGATGCCGCAGCCGCCGAGACCCTGAGCCAGTACTTCGGCGCCTACAGCATCCTCATCGTCTACGGCAGCGCCGAGCGCATCGGCCCGGCCTTCGCCCACAGCGGCGTGCGCCCCCTGGTGCCGGTGGCGCCCAGCGCCGAAGACATGCTCAGCAGCTACCAGGCCATCAAGCACCTGCTGCAGGACTGCCTGCTGCTGCCCACGGCGGCCGTCATGATCACCGAGCGCACGGCCCGGGCGGTGCACACCGCGGTCCGGCTCAAGGAGCAGCTGCAGCGCTGCGTCAACCAGCACATCGGTTGCGAACTTGATTCCGTGACCATCCAGTCCTATGCTTCGGACGAGCAGGTCCATGCCGACATGCAGCGGCTGTCGCTGCGACTGCTGGAACATGCGCTGTCGCTGGGCAACCCGATGTCCATCCTGCCCCTGGAACAGCGCGACAATACAGGGATGTTCCCCCGGAGCCACTGATGTATACCGCCACTGGCCATCTTGATCGTGAGGCGATGCTCAAGCAGTACGTCCCACTGGTGCGTCGTCTGGCGCACCACATGATCGCCAAGCTGCCTCCCAACATCGAACTGGACGACCTGATCCAGGTCGGCATGATCGGCCTGTCCGAGGCCCTGACCCGCTACCAGTCCAGCCAGGGCGTGCAATTCGAGACCTTCGCCACCCAGCGCATCCGTGGCGCCATGCTCGACGAACTGCGCGAGGGCGACTGGATGTCGCGCGGCTCGCGCAAGAGCCAGAAAGAGATCGAACAGGCCGTCCACCGACTCGAGCAGCGTCTCGGGCGCAGCCCGATCGAATCGGAGATCGCCGCCGAGCTGGACATGAACCTGAACGACTACCAGGCCCTGCTCGGCAAGGTCCGGGGCACCCAGCTGGTCTACCTCGAAGACATGGTGGGCCATGACGACGACGAGAGCTTTCTCGACCACCATGCCGTCGACGTCGCCGCCGACCCCTTCGCGCTGCTGCGCGACCAACGCCTGCGCCAGTCGCTGGTCAGCGCCATCGAGTCCCTGCCCGAGCGGGAGCAGTACATCATGAGCATGTACTACGAGCACGACATGAACCTCAAGGAGATCGCGGCCGTGCTGAACATCACCGAATCCCGGGTGAGCCAGTTGCACAGCCAGTCGATCGCGCGGCTGCGGGCCAAGATGCGGAGTCATTGACCCCCCCTGAGTCGCTTCGCGCCTCTGCGCGGTCGCGGGACGCGAACGCTCTTCGCCCTGTCCCGGCCTGCGCGAGCAGGCCCGGAGCCGCAGGGCTCAGCCCCCAGGGGGACGACGCCAGTGGCCGGGCCAAGCCCGCTCCACGGCGTCCACTGGCCTGGCCTGCTCCGCGGCCTTCTGAATGGAAATGCCGTGTCGAGTCCTCCATATTCCCCCTGAGTCGCTTCGCACCTCTATGCGGTCGCGGGACGCGAACGCTCTTCGCCCTGTCCCGGCCTGCGCGAGCAGGCCCGGAGCCACAGGGCTCAGCCCCCAGGGGGACGACGCCAGTGGCCGGGCCAAGCCCGCTCCACGGCGTCCACTGGCCTGGCCTGCTCCGCGGCCTTCTGAATGGAAATGCCGTGTCGAGTCCTTCATATTCCCCCTGAGTCGCTTCGCGCCTCTGCGCGGTCGCGGGACGCGAACGCTCTTCGCCAACGCTCTTCGCCCTGTCCCGGCCTGCACGAGCAGGCCCACAGCCGCAGGGCTCAGCCCCCAGGGGGACGACGCCGGTGGCCGGTCAAGGGCCGGGCGTCAGAAACGCGGGTAGTTGAATCTGGAACCGGGGCGCGAGCCCAGTTTGGTCTCGTAGGTGTCGGCCTGGCCGACTTCGGGCAGCAGCACGTCGATCGCCCGTCCGGCCTGGGCGGCCAGGCGAACCAGGCTTTCGCGCACGGTCTGGAAGCGCTGCGCCAGGGCCTGGATGCGATCGAAGGTGGCGGGCTGGACCTGGATGTGATCGCCCAGATGGGATTTGACCGCCGCAAACAGCAGCATGGCCTGCTTGAGCTGGTCAGACACGCGACCCAGGCCGTCCAGATCCTGGGTCACCAAGGCCTGCGCCACCTGATCGAGCAGGGTGTCGATGGCGGTCAGCTGGTTTTCAAGAATGGCTTCGACGTTCATGCATCACGGCCGATTTGCGGCATCGGCCCGGCGGCTCAAGACTCCGATTGTGAACGCATCAGGTCCTGGGCGTTCGACAGAAGCTTGTCGGCGATCGCACCGGCATTGACCTGGAAGCTGCCGTTCTGGATGGCGGCGCGCATGGTCTGCACCTTGTCCATGTCCACGTCGGAGCCCCCTTCCAGTCCGGTGCCCGTGCTCAATGATTGCGCCAGGCTGGACACCGAAACCGAAGACGAGGAGCCGCCGCTGCCGGCCGTGCCTTGCACGACCCCCTTGCGACCAGTGGCCGCAGTGCCTGAATTCGAGCCTTGCGCCCCTGTCGAACCTACTCCAACAAGGATGTCTGGCGATTGAGAAATTTTCATCGTTCTCTCCAAAACCCCTATCGATGGAGTGCCGTACCTAGCTGTTCGGCAGTTCCGCGCAAGACTTTAGCCCCTTTTGCAAATTCCACTCAGATTTCGATGCGGACTGTATTTTTGTCCAGCACCACACCCGACATGATGCGGCCATTATCCATGCGGACCCGCACGTTCTGGCCGATCACCCCGGCGCCCATGGCCTGGCCGTCGGAAGTCACCTGGAAGCCGGCGCCCTCCGCCACCACCCGCACCTGGGTGCCGGCCGCGAAGGCCTGGGTCGGCCGGACCATGGACTGACGCAAGGCCTGGCCCGGAATCAGCAGCCGCGAGGCCTGCTGCCCCACCCATTGGGTGGCGTCGGCCAGCACCGGCGACGGTTCGGACGCCCAGTCGACTTCGGCCTCCATCGCGTCATCCAGGTTCAGGACCGTGCCGGGCTGCGCACCGGCCTTGAGCACCCAGGCCGGCCCCCAGGCCTTGACCGTGACCGGCAGGAACACATTCCAGCGCACCTGCCCTTCCAGGCAGCGCAGGCCGATGCGGGTGCGGCCCCACAGGCGCAGGCCGGTGGGCAGATAGGGTTCGACGCGGCTGCAGGGAGCCAGGCGCAGGCGGTCGTCCAGTTGGCCGACCTCGACCTCCAGGCGCAGCGGCAACCCGGGGATCTGCGCCTTGGCGACCGCGTCGTCCAGCCACTGCCGGGTGGAACGGTTGACGTCAGGGGGCATGTCGGCCGCGGCCGTCCCGATCTGCGCCTGGGCCCACGAGGCGCCCGCCAGCGCGCACATGACGAGGGCGAACAGGGCCCGGCCGGCCTGGCGCAGGGCGGTCGGGGCGCGTGCGGGGGAAACAACATCCATCAGTGATCTCTGGACCATGGCAGGCCTCGCTTTCGGACGGGGCCAAGCGCCTCATCCCAGGCTGCCACTGTAGGCGCCCGGGCTCGGGCACATCGGCCGAACAAAGGCCGGAAGCCCGCCTTCATCCCCCCTTAGCCGCCACGCCGGATTTCCATAATCGACGCAAGCCAACTTCAAGCCCTTCTGCCTGTTCCACCCTTTCCCGAGTGCTGCCATGCTGGACAAGTTCACCGCCAACCTCAACTTCCAGAGCCAGGCCCTGCAGCTGCGCTCGGAACGCCAGCGCACCATCGCCAGCAACATCGCCAATGCCGACACGCCTGGCTATGTGGGACGCGATTTCAATTTCGCCCAGGCGCTGCAGAACGCCAGTGGCAACAGCCAGTCCATGGCGCTGACCGCCTCCAGCAGCGGCACATCCAGCACGGGCACCGAGGCCGGCTTCATTCCGCTGCCCTCCTTCCAGAGCACCACCAGCCTGCAGCAGGGCTACACCGAGGCCTCGCAGCCGAACCTGGACAGCAACACGGTGGACATGGACCGCGAGCGCGCCAATTTCGCCGACAACTCGGTGCGCTACGAAGCCACGCTGCGCTTCATCACCGCCGACGTGAAGACCATGCTCAGCGCCATCCAGGGCCAGTGAGACCTGAAGGAGAACCCCCATGTCCATGTTTTCGATCTTCAGTGTCTCGGGCAGCGCGGTCAGCGCCGAATCCCAGCGCCTCAACGTGGTGGCCAGCAACCTGGCCAATGCCGATTCGATGGCCGGCCCCGATGGGCAGAGCTACAAGGCCAAGCAGGTCGTGTTCCAGACCGTCCCCATGGACCAGAACGACACCACCGCCGGCGTCAAGGTGAGCCAGGTCAGCGAAAGCGACGCGCCGGCCCGCCGCGAATTCAACCCCAACCACCCGCTGGCCGACGCCGACGGCTATGTCACCTACTCCAACGTCAACCCGGTCGACGAGATGGTGAACATGATGTCGGCCTCGCGGGCCTACCAGAACAACGTCGAAGTGATGAACACCGCCAAGTCCCTGCTGCTCAAGACCCTGACCATGGGCCAGTGATCGGCAATCGCGCAGCAAACAGAAAGGATCCGTCATGTCCCAGGTCACCGTCTCCTCCAGTGGCGCCTACACCTACTCGCCCAGCGCCGCCAGCTCGTCGTCGGCCAACAGCCTGAGCACCGAGTCGGCCTCGCAGCAGCAGAGCAACTTCCTCACGCTGCTGGTGGCACAGCTCAACAACCAGGACCCCATGAACCCCATGGACAACGCCCAGATGACCACGCAGATCGCCGAGATCAACACGGTCGCCGGCATCCAGCAGCTCAACACCACGGTGCAGGGCCTGGCCAGCCAAATGACCTCGTCGCAGATGGTGCAGTCCAACGCCCTGGTCGGCCAGAAGGTGCTCGTCCCGGGCAGCGCGATGACCGTCAGCGGCACCAGCGCCACCGGCACCTTCGACCTGCCGAGTTCGGCCACCGCAGTGACGGTGACGGTGACCAACTCCAGCGGCCAGACCCTCACCACCATCCCGATGGGTGCGCTGGCTTCGGGCCGTCAGACCTTCTCGGTCAGCGACAGCAGCGGCCAGGCGCTCAACTACTCGGTCTCTGCCGTCAACGGCACCACCACGGTCACACCGACCACCTACACCCAGGACACGGTGACCTCGGTCGGCTCGGTCAACGGCACGCTGACCGTGCAGACCCAGAACAACGGCTCGGTCAACGCCAGCCAGGTCGCCGCCGTCTACTGATCCCGCCCCAACCCTTTCTTCGCCCAGACTCCAGGAGCTCGCCATGTCATTCCAAACCGGTCTCTCCGGCCTCAACGCCTCCAGCCAGGGCCTGCAGGTCATCGGCAACAACATCGCCAACGCCAACACCTATGGCATGAAGTCGTCCACGGCCGATTTCTCCGAGCTGGTGGCTTCGGCCATCGGCACGGCCTCGGGCAACACCACCGGCATGGGGGTGACCGTGGGCGGGGTGTCGCAGAGCTTCACCCAGGGCACGATCGACTCCACCGGCAACTCGCTGGACCTGGCCATCAACGGCGGCGGCTTCTTCCAGGTGACCATGCCCGACGGTTCGACCGCCTACACCCGCGCCGGCAACTTCACCCTCAACTCCACCGGCGGCATCGTCACCAGCAACGGCGCCACCGTGATGGGCTACCCCACCAATGCGGCAGGTCAGGCCACCAGCCTCACTCCCCAGGCCCTGACCCTGCCGACCACCGCGCCGATCGCGGCCTCGGCCACCACCACGGTCACCGCGCAGTTCAACCTCAACGGCAGCGCCGCCATCGCCAGCAGCACCACCCCGGCCACGCCGGTGACCACCTACGGCTCGACCCTGACCTGCTATGACGGCCAGGGCAATTCGATCCCGGTCAGCCTGTACTTCACCAAGACCGCCGCCAACACCTGGGAGGTCTACAGCAGCATCAAGGGCGCCGCCCCGGTCGACACCACCACCGCCCTGACGTTCAACAACACCGGCGCGCTGACCACCACACCGGCCACGCTGACCCTGAACCTGCCCAACCCGGACGGCACCACCACCTTCCCGGTGACGGTGAACCTCGCGGGCACCACCCAGTACGGCTCGGCCTTCAATGCCAACAACGTGACCCAGAACGGCTACACCTCGGGCTCGTTCACCGGCCTGAGCATCAGCACCACCGGCACCATCACCGCCCAGTACTCGAACGGCCAGACCCAGGCCGCAGGGCAGATCGCGCTGGCCAACTTCCGCAACACCCAGGGCCTGGGCCAGATCAATGGCGGCTACTGGGTGCAGACCGCCTCCTCGGGCCAGCCGGTGCTGGGCGCCGCCGGCGCCGGCAGTTTCGGCAACATCCAGGAAGGCGCCCTCGAGCAGTCCAACGTCAACCTCACCAACGAGCTGGTCAACATGATGACGGCGCAGCGCACCTACCAGGCCAACGCCCAGACCATCAAGACCGAAGACCAGCTGATGCAGACCCTGGTGAGCATGCGCTGAGGCCGCCGCCGACCGGCCCGCCGCCCACCTCCATTGACCCCCGCCCAGACGCCAGGAAGACCCCATGGACCGCCTGATCTACACCGCGATGACTGGCGCCAATGCCGCCACGCAGCTGCAGAGCGTGCTGGCCAACAACCTGGCCAACACCGCCACCGGCGGCTTCCGCGCCGAACTCAACACCTACCGTTCGGTGCCGGTGCAAGGCCCCGGCCTGCCCACCCGCACCATGACGGTGGAAGCCACCTCGGGCTACAGCAGCGCCACCGGCACGGTGCAGCGCACCGACCGCAACCTGGACGCGATGGCCAAGGGCAATTCGTGGTTCGCCGTCCAG
>JAFAMV010000257.1 GCA_019233055.1 Curvibacter sp. | reverse complement strand
GTGCGCCCGCTGGCAGGCCTGCGCGAATTCGAAGCCGCCGCCACCTTCGTCAAGAACCGCCACAGCGCCCTGGTGGGCACGGGGCTGGACGTGTGGCTGACCCAGCACGGCATCGGTCGCCTGATCATCAGCGGCATCCGCACCGAGCAATGCTGCGAGACCACCACCCGCCATGCCTCGGACCTGGGCTGGAGCGTTGACTTCGTCACCGAGGCAACCCTGACCTGGGACATGACCCAGCCCGACGGCACCCTGCTGGCGGCCGCCGACATCCGGCGCCGCACCGCCACCGTGCTGCAGGGCCGCTTCTGCACGCTGTGCAGCGTCGACGAGGCGCTGGAGCGCTCGACCGGGCCCCGGGCATGAGCCGACCGCTGCGCATCCTGCTGCTGGCCTTCGACGAGGTCGAGGCGCTGGACCTGGCCGGCCCCTACGAGGTGTTCACCACCGCCGCCCGCATGGCGGCCCGGACGGTGGCCGGGTCAGCGCCGGCCCAGTGCCCCCCGGAACACCCGGCGCACTGGCAGGTCGCCTGCGTGAGCCGCGACGGCCGGCCGGTACGCGCACGCGCCGGCCTCCAGATCCTGCCCGAGCACGGCTTCTCGGACGCCCCCCAGGCCGATCTGCTGCTGGTGCCCGGCGGTGTGGTGGACGCGGCCGCCCGCTGCCCCGAAACCCTGGCCTGGGTCGGCGGCCAGGCCCGCCAGGCACAGATCGCCGCGTCGGTCTGCACCGGCGTCTTCATCCTGGCCGCCGCCGCCGTGCTGTCCGCACGGCAGAACGTCACCACCCACTGGGAGGACATCGACGCACTCCAGCGCCTGCACCCCGGGCTCCAGGTCCAGGCCGGGCCGCGCTGGATCGACGAAGGCAGAATCGTCAGCTCCGCCGGCATCAGTGCCGGCATCGACATGAGCCTGCACCTGGTCGAACGCCTGGGTGGGCTGGCCCTGGCCGAGCGCACCGCCCGGCAGATGGATTACCGATGGTTGAAGACCCCTGCCTGAGCCGAGCTGTTCACATCCATTTCCTGATCCTGCCCGACAGCCTGATCCTGGACTGGGCCGGCCCCGCCGAGGCCCTGCGTGTCGCCAATCAGGCGCTGCGGGCCCAGGGGCGCCCACCAGCCTTCGAGCTGCACTTCATCGGCCCCGAGCGCGACTGCCGCAGTTCGGTGGGCGCCTGGGTCGGCGGGCTGGAACCGCTGCCCGACCTGCAGGCGACGCCGGGCTGCCATTGGGTGGTGGTGCTGGGCCAGCCCGGCGACACCCTGGACCTGGACAGCCCTGCGCACCGCAGCGCCCTGCACTGGCTGCGCGGCCTGCGCCTGCAGCAGGGCCGGCTCGAGCTGCTGTGCATCTGCGCCGGGGCGGTGCTGGCGGCCCACGCCGGCCTGCTCGCGGGCCACCGGGCCACGACGCATCACCAGCATCTGGACGAGTTGCGGACCAGCGAGCCGGCCTGCGAAGTGGTGCGCAACCGCGTCTTCGTGCTCGACGGCCCGGTGTGCAGCAGCGCCGGGGTGACCACCGGCATCGATCTCACCCTGCACCGCATCGCCGCCCTGTGCGGACCGGCCCTGGCCGCCCAGGTGGCCCAGACCCTGGTGGTCGGCCTGCGACGTGGTCCGCAGGACCCCGAACTGTCGCCCTTCCTGCACCATCGCCAGCACCTGCACCCCGCCCTGCACCGGGTGCAGGACGCCGTCAGCCAGGCGCCCCAGCAGGACTGGACGGTGCCGCGCATGGCCGAGGTGGCCCACACCTCGGCACGGCATCTGGCCCGGCTGTTCGCCGAGCACGCCGGCATCGCGCCGCTGAACTACCTGCGCCGGCTGCGGCTGGCCACCGCAGCGGCGGCCCTGCAGGCAGGCCTCGGCGTGAGCCAGGCCGCCGCGATGGCTGGCTTCAGCTCGGATACCCAGCTGCGCCGCGCCTGGCACGAGTTGGGCATGCCGGGGCGCCCTTCGGAGCACGGTCCGGCCCAGGTCTGACGCCCCGCTCGAGCCTGGCTTCAGGGGCGTGCACCGCGCAGATCGGCCAGCCGGGCCGCCACCGCGTCCAGGTCCTGCGCGTCGAGTGCGTGGCGCAGATAGATCTCGAGATCCGGTGCCGCACGGCGGTCGTCGCCCTGCTCGGCATGGGCCAGGCCCCGGTCGCGGTATTCGCCCCAGGACTCGGGCAGCAGCGTGACCAGCCGGTCCTGCACCGCCACCATGCGGGCCCAGTCGCGCTGGGCGCGGTGGATCTCCTTGAGGTTGCGCAGCAGACGGGCCAGCACCTCGCGCGGCTGGGCCGCCTGCAGGTAGAGCCCGAGGGGCGCCTCGAACTCGCCCATCAGGCCGCTGACCTGGCGGAAGGGTTCGAGCCGCTCGGCCAACTCCTCGCGCCCCAGCGAGCGGCCGTTGAAAGGATCGATCACCACCTGGCCGCCCGACAGATTCACCTTCATCAGGAAATGCCCGGGAAACCCCACGCCCTGGGCTTTCAGCCCCACGCCCTGGGCCAGTTCGAGCCAGAGCAGGGCCAGGGTGATCGGGATGCCGCGGCGGGTCCGCAGCACCGCGTGCAGATAGCTGTTGTCGGGTTCGTAGTAGTTGTTGACGTTGCCGGCAAAACCCAGTTCGGCGAAGAAGAACTGATTGAGCCATTGCAGCTTCTGCAAGGCACTGGCACCGGCAGGCAGCCGCCGCTTCAGCCGGGCCAGCAGTTGGTCGACATCGCCCAGCACCTGTTGCGGGTCGGCATCGGGGTAGTCATCCTGGGCCACGCAGGCGGCCGCCTCGAGCAGCGGGAAGTGCTCGTCGCTTTGCACCAGCATGGCGAAATACGCCAACGGTGTGAGGCTAGGGAAACGCAGGCTCATCGGGAGGTTTTAGCGAGGCGCCCCATCCACGTCAAGAATGCGGGTATGGGCCGCGCAGCACCGCACCGCCTCAGCGGTGCAGCAGACGCCGCAGCTTCACGCCGGCAGCCCAGAGCGCCCCGAAATACACCAACACGGCCAAGGCCATGACCAGCGCCAGCCAGCCCACGCGCACCAGCGGATGCGCCCGCAGGGCGACCCAGTCGAAATAGCCGGCCGCCCAGATCAGGAAGATCGCCAGCAGGGCGCTGCCCGCCACCACCTGCAGCAGATACAGCCCCCAGCCGGGCAGAGGCCGGTAGCTGCCGCGGCGCAGCAGGCCGATCAGAAGCCAGGCGGCATTGATCAAGGCCCCCAGGCCGATCGACAGGGTCAGGGCGGCGTGGGCGAAATGCGGCACCAGCAGGTAATTGAGCACCTGGGTGATGACCAGCACCGCCAGCGCGATGCGCACCGGCGTGCGGGTGTCCTGATTGGCGAAATAACCCGGCGCCAGCACCTTGATGGCCACCACACCGATCAGGCCGACACCCCAGCCCATGAGGGCGGTGGTGGTCTTGTCGACATCGATCTCGCTGAAATGCCCGTAGTGGTAGAGGGTCGCCACCAGCGGCTTGGCGAAGGTCAGCAGCGCCACCGCGCTCGGAATGGCCATCATGGCCACCAGGCGCAGCCCCCAGTCCAGCAGATTCGAATAGCTGGCCGTGTCGTCATTGGCGCGGGCCGCCGCCAGTTGCGGCATCAGCACCACCCCCAGGGCCACCCCCAGCAGGGCGGTGGGGAACTCCATCAGGCGGTCGGCATAGGTGATCCAGCTCACGCTGCCGGGCTGCAGGTGCGAGGCGATCTGGGTGTTGATGAGCATCGACAGCTGGGCCACGCCCACCCCCAGCAGGGCCGGCAGCATTAGGCGCACCACCTGCTGGGTGGCCGGGTCGGCCCAGGCCAGCCGGAACTGGCGCCAGCTCAAGCCGATGCGCGGCAACAGCCCGAGCTGGAGCAGGGCCGGCACCTGCACCAGCAGTTGCAGCAGCCCGCCCACCATCACCCCGACCGCCAGGGCGTAGATGGGCTCGACGCCCATGCGCCGGAACCAGGGGGCGCCCAGCCAGGCGGCCAGGATCATCGAGACATTGAGCAGCACCGGCGTCGCCGCCGGCACGGCAAACCGCTTCCAGGTGTTGAGCACCCCGGCCGACAGGGCCACCAGCGACATGAAGCCGATGTAGGGGAACATCCAGCGCGTCATGACCACGGCCGCCCCATAGCCCTCGGGGGCCTGCTGCAGGCCGCTGGCCATGCCCCAGACCATCAGCGGCGCGCCGGCCACCCCCAGCACGCAGGTCAGGGTCAGCGCCCAGGCCAGCACCGTGGCCACATCATCGATGACCCGCCGCGTGACCGCCTCGCCGTGCTGCTCGCGGCTGGCCGCCAGCGCCGGGATGAAGGCCTGGCTGAACGCCCCTTCGGCAAAGAAGCGCCGGAACAGATTGGGAATCCGGAAGGCCACATTGAAGGCATCGGTCATGGCGCTGGCGCCGAAAGCCGAGGCCACCAACAGCTCGCGCACCAGTCCTGCGATGCGAGAGGCCAGGGTCAACAGGGAGACGGTGGAGGCGGATTTGAGCAGTGACACGCGGCAAGTGTATGCGCAGTCCATGACAGCCCTCTGGGCAGTCTTTGGCATTTGCGCTAGAATTGAGGGCTTTGCTGACAACATCTCCAAACATTCAAGGAATTCAAAATGGCATCTACCAAGCCCAAGAAAAAGAACCCGCGCCTGGCCTCTGGCCGCAAGCGCGCACGCCAGGACGTCAAGCTCAATGCAGCCAACACCTCCCTGCGCTCCAAATACCGCACCGCTGTGAAGAACGTCGAGAAGGCCGTCGCAGCTGGTGACAAGACCAAGGCCGCCGAAGCCTTCGCCAAGGCCCAGAGCGTGGTCGACACCGTGTCCGACAAGGGCATCTTCCACAAGAACAAGGCCTCGCGCGACAAGAGCCGCCTGGCCGCCAAGGTCAAGGCTCTGGCCCTGGCCGCCGCCTGATCATTCAGGCCAATCGCCCGGACAGCGGGGCCTCTGGGCCCTTCTGACCGCCGTTTGCAACGGGTGCGCTGTCAGCAAAAGCAAAAACCGCCTCAGGGCGGTTTTTTGTTGCCCGGAGGTTTTCAGGCACCCCCGGATCCCACCTCCAGGGATCAGTCTGCCGCGTCGCGCCGGGCCAGCACGGCCTTGTCAGGCTGGCTCAGGAAATGCGGCGACATGATCTGCACCCCGGCCTCGTTGAAGGCGTCCTGGATGTTCTCGTGCAGGTTGGACAGCACCTGGGTGCGCTCCAAGGGCCGATCGAGGTGGACCAGCAACTCGTACTCGACATAGAAGTCGCTCAAGGCCCGCTGCAGCACATAGGGCCTGGGTTCGCGCCGCAGCCGGGGCGTCTTCTCGGCGGCCTGCAGCAGCAGGGCATGCACCTGCCGCCAGGGCGCGTCATAGCCGATGCTGAGGTGGGCGCTGAACAGCGTGCCCGAGCGCTCGGACAGGCGCGAGTAATTCTTGATGGCATTGTTGACCAGCACCGCATTCGGGATGGTGATCTCTTCGTTGCGCACATTGACCAGCTTGGTGGCCAGCACCCCGACCTGTTGCACCACCCCCTCGACCGCATCGGCCCCATGGCCGCTGACGACATGGTCGCCCACGCGCAGGGCGCGCGAATAGACCAGCACCAGACCGCTCATGAGCTGGGTGACCACCCCGCTCGAGCCCAGCGTCAGCATGGCGCCCAACAGCACCGACACCCCCTTGAACACCTCGCTCTGCGCCCCAGGCAGATAGGGATAGGCCGCCACGACCGCCAACGCCCAGATGCCCAGGGCCACCAGACGCCGCGTCGCCGAGGCCGTCTCGGGGTGGATGAAAGACAGCTTGAGCTGACGCCGCGCCACCGCCTGGAACATGGTGTTGGAAGCCTGCACCGCCGCCTGGGCCAGCACCACGATCACCGCCACCACGATCAGACCCGGAACGGTGTCGACCAGGCCGTTGCCCACGGTGGCCAGGGCCGCCGACAACAGCCCGCCCAAGCGCCGCCCCAGACTTTCGGTGGCCTCGAAGGACAGCAGCACCGAGGTCAGCCAGCCGAAGGACAGGCCGGCCGAGACAAACAGCCCCAGCAACTGCAGGATGCGCGCCAGCAGGGTGCGCAGATAGGGCATCCAGCCCGGCAGCGCGGCCGCCGGCTCGGACGCCAGGCCCTCGTCGGCCAGCGCGGGGGCGTCGAGCCAGTGGCGCAGGCGGTCCACGCCGTGCCAGGTCGCCCAGAGCAGGCCCAGATACAGGGCGGTGCCGAGCACGGCCATGCCGAGCCGGATCAGAAATTCAAATTGCATCCAAAAATGATAAGGCCTCGCCCCGATGCGCCCGTCGCAGCGGGGCCGGACTCCGTCAGCGCGCCGTCGGCTGCTCGGGCATCAGGCAGCCCTCGGCCACCTGCAGGTGGTTGTCGCGGGCGAAATTCAGGACGAAGTCCCAGGCCATGGGTTCGAAATCGCGCAGGTCGCGATGCACCACCACACACTTCACCCCGTTCAGGGTGGTGGGAATGCACCAGGGCGAATAGCTGAGATGGCTGCCGGGCTGGGCCCCACCCGGGCGGAACTGGCTCATGACGCCTGCCAGACGTTCGGCCCAATCGCTGGGTCGGAAGGTCTTGCCATCCCGGGTCAGGCCCTGGATGAAGACTTCTTTGGCATTGTCGGAAACCATGGGGTGAGGGCTTTTGTTGGGTTCAGGCCGCGGCAGGATCACTGCTCGGGGCATGGACTGTATTCTATCTTATATAAGACTTAAAACCACCAGGCGACACGCATTGCTGTAATGCGAAATGGTCAAAAAAGCTTCTCAACGCAAGGCCTAGAATTGCGTTTCAGCGGTTCGATTCTCGCTGAAACCCCTGGTAGTCAAACCATAAGCCCTGTTTTGGAGTACAGCATGACCGCACTGATCGAGGCCTCTTCGCCCCACGTGATGAACACCTATGGCCGCCTGCCCATCGCCATGTCCCATGGCCAGGGCGCCTGGCTCTGGGATGTGAACGGGCGAAAGTACCTCGACGGGCTCGGCGGCATCGCGGTCAACACCCTGGGCCACAACCACCCCAAGCTGGTGCCGGCCCTGCAGGAGCAGGTGGCCCGGCTGATCCACTGCTGCAACTACTACCATGTGCCCGGCCAGGAAGCACTGGCCACCGAACTGGTGGCGCTGTCGGGCATGAGCAATGTCTTCTTCTGCTGCACCGGCCTGGAAGCCAACGAAGCCGCCATCAAGCTGGCGCGCAAGTTCGGCCATGAGAAAGGCATCGAGCGCCCCGAGATCGTGGTCTATGAAAAGGCCTTCCACGGCCGCTCGATCGCCACCCTCTCGGCCACCGGCAATGAAAAGCTCAAGCAGGGCTTCGGCCCCATGCTGGAAGGGTTCATCCGCGTCCCTGCCAACGACATCGAGGCCCTGAAGAAGGCCACCGAAGGCAATCCGAATGTGGTGGCCGTGTTCTTCGAGACCATCCAGGGCGAAGGCGGCATCAACCCGATGCGCGTCGACTACCTGAAGCAGCTGCGCGCCCTGTGCGATGAACGCGACTGGCTGATGATGATCGACGAGGTGCAATGCGGCATGGGCCGCACCGGCAAATGGTTTGCCCACCAATGGGCCGGCATCGTGCCCGACGTCATGCCGCTGGCCAAGGGCCTGGGCTCGGGCGTGCCGATCGGTGCCGTGGTGGCCGGCCCGAAGGCAGCCGCCCTGTTCCAGCCGGGCAACCATGGCACCACCTTCGGCGGCAATCCGCTGGCCATGCGTGCCGGCGTCGAGACCATCCGCATCATGAAGGAAGACGGCCTGTTGGCCCATGCCGAACAGGTCGGCGCCCATCTGAAGGCCGCGCTGCAGCGCGAACTCGGCGCCCTGCCCGGCGTCAAGGAAGTGCGCGGCCAGGGTCTGATGCTGGGCATCGAACTCGACCGCCCCTGCGGCGCCCTCACCGGCCGCGCCGCCGAGGCCGGCCTGCTGCTGAGCGTCACCGCCGACAGCGTCATCCGCCTGGTGCCCCCGCTGATCCTCAGCGCCGACGAAGCCGATCAGATCGTGGCCATCCTGGCCCCGCTGGTGAAGACCTTCCTGGCGGAGGCCGCGTGATGAGCACCCCCAAGCCCCTGCGGCACTACCTGCAGTTCAAGGACCTCAGCGCCGACGAGTACGGCCACCTGTTCGAGCGCGCAGCCGTCATCAAGAAGAAGTTCAAGGCCTACGAGAAATACCACCCGCTGGCCGACCGCACGCTGGCGATGATCTTCGAGAAGGCCAGCACCCGCACCCGCGTGAGCTTCGAGGCCGGCATGTACCAGCTCGGCGGCTCGGTGGTCCACCTGACCACCGGCGACAGCCAGCTGGGCCGCGCCGAGCCGATCGAGGACAGCGCCAAGGTCATCAGCCGCATGGTCGATCTGGTGATGATCCGCACCTACGGCCAGGACAAGATCGAGAACTTCGCCGCGCACTCGCGGGTGCCGGTGATCAACGGCCTGACCAACGAATTCCACCCTTGCCAGATCCTGGCCGACATCTTCACCTACATCGAACACCGCGGCAGCATCCGGGGCAAGACCGTGGCCTGGGTGGGTGACGGCAACAACATGGCCAACACCTGGCTGCAGGCCGCCGAACTGCTCGATTTCAAGGTCCATGTCAGCACCCCCAGCGGCTACGAGGTCGACCCGGCGGTGGCCGGCGTGCGCGGCGGCGACAGCTTCCAGGTCTTCGCCGACCCCAAGGACGCCTGCCGCGGCGCCGACCTGGTCACCACCGACGTCTGGACCAGCATGGGCTACGAGGCCGAGAACGAAGCCCGCCGCGCCGCCTTTGCCGACTGGTGTGTCGACACCGAGATGATGCAGGTCGCCCACCCGGACGCCCTGTTCATGCACTGCCTGCCCGCGCATCGGGGCGAGGAAGTCGAAGCCGACGTCATCGACGGCCCCCAATCCGTCGTCTGGGACGAAGCCGAGAACCGAATGCACGTGCAAAAGGCACTCATGGAGTTCCTCTTGCTCGGGCGGGTGGCCTAAGCCAGAGCGGGTTCAGCTCTACCACCATGAGCCATCCCTGCCTGAGCTGCGGCGCCTGCTGCAGCGCCTACCGTGTCGATTTTTCAATCTATGAGCTTGATGAGGCCGGAGGCCAGGTGCCTGCCGGACTGACGGTGGAGGTGAATGGCAGCACCTGCCGCATGCGTGGCACCGACCATGTGCCGCTGCGTTGTGCCGCCCTCACCGGCAAGGTCGGAGAACAGGTGGCCTGCGGCATCTACGAATGGCGCCCCTCGCCATGCCGTGAATTCGAAGCCGGCGACTATGCCTGCGACAGGGCACGGGCCAGGCATGGCCTGCCTCCTTATGCCGAGGCGTTGGGCAGCACGGACTGAGCCCGGCGCCAGCACATGAAGTCCTAGGAGCGCTGCTGCATCCAGATCGGGTCGTGTCCCCTGGCCTCCGCCGCAGGGATGTCCCCGACGGCATGCTGAGGCGCTTTCTGGGCCGATTGCGTCGTCGTGCCACAGCCGTCGCAGCTGTTGCAGGCGCCGCAGCCCGGCGCCTGGGTCAGACGCCTGTCCAGGCGTCCCAGATGGCGGCGCAGGCCAGCAGGCATCCAGTACCAGAGCGCGTAGAGGCCGGCCGCCCCGACGATGATTCCGACGATCCATTGCTGTGCCATGGTCAAGCGCCTCCTAGCCAGAGGGTCAGGTGATAGGTGATCCAGCAGGCCACATAGGCCAGGCCGAACAGATAGGCCGCCATGATCCAGACATGGCGCCAGCCATTGGTCTCCCGGCGCACCGTGGCCAGGGTCGAGATGCATTGCGGGGCGAACACATACCAGACCAGCAGTGACAAGGCCGTGGCCAATGACCAGCTATGGGCGATGAGCGGACCCAGCTCGGACGCCACGTTCTCGCCGGTGGCCGACAAGGCGTAAACCGTCCCCAGGGCACCCACCGCGACCTCACGGGCCGCCAAGCCCGGCACCAGCGCGATGGCGATCTGCCAGTTGAATCCGATCGGTGCGAACAGGACACCCAGCCCACGTCCGAGCTGACCGGCAAAGCTGTACTGGATGGCCGGACCGCTGACGCCCTCCGGGGCGCCAGGGAAGGTCGACAGGAACCAGAGCACCACCATCAGGGCCAGGATGATGCTGCCCACGCGCTTGATGAAGATCAGCGCCCGCTCGAACAGGCCCAGGGCCAGGTTGCGCAGGCTGGGCCAGCGGTAGGCCGGCAGCTCCATCACCAGCGGGGTCGGGGCCGCATGACCGCGCCAGAGCTTGAAGACTGCCGCCACCGCCATGGCGCCGACGATGCCGCCGACATAGAGGAAGAACATCACCAAGCCCTGGAGGTTGAAGATGCCCGCCACCGGACGGGCCGGGATGAAGGCGCCGATGAGCAGGGCATAGACCGGCAGCCGGGCCGAACAGGTCATCAGCGGCGCGATCATGATGGTCACCAGGCGGTCGCGCCAATGGGTGATGGTGCGCGTGGCCATGATGCCAGGGATCGCACAGGCAAAGCTCGACAGCAGCGGGATGAAGGAGCGCCCCGACAGCCCCACCGTGCCCATGACCCGGTCGAGCAGGAAGGCTGCGCGCGGCAGGTAGCCCGAGTCTTCGAGCACCAGGATGAACAGGAACAGGATCAGGATCTGCGGCAGGAACACCAGCACCCCGCCGGCGCCGGCCAGAATGCCGTCGGTGATCAGGCTTTGCAGGACGCCCGCCGACATGTGTTCGCGCACCAGTTCGGCCAGCGCGTCGACACCGCCCTTGATCGCATCCATCGGCAAGGTGGCCCAGCTGAACACGGCCTGGAACATCATGAACAGGGTGAAGCCCAGGATCAGCATGCCCCACAAGGGGTGCAGCACCACCCGGTCGATGGCGTCATCGGTCTTGAGGCTGTCGCTGGCGCTGCGAACCGATTGGCGCAGGATGCGCCGCACCTCGATCTGGGTGGCCATGACCTCGTCGTAACGGGGCGCCGTCCAAGCGGCCCGGCTTTCAGCCCCGGCCGCCGGCGCCTTCCAGCCGTCCAGGAATGCCAGCAACTCGCCCGCCCCGTCGCTGCGGATGCCGACCGTCTCGAGAACCGGCATGCCCAGCTCAAGCGACAGGGCCGGCACATCGATCTGGACCCCGGCGCGACGCGCCGCATCGCTCATGTTGAGCGCCAGCACCATCGGCAGGCCCAGGGCCCGGGCCTCGAGCACCAGGCGCAGATTGAGCTGCAGATTGGTGGCGTCGGCCACACAGACCAGCAGGTCGGGCAGTGGCTCGCCGGCACGCTGCCCGGTCACGATATCGCGCGTGACCGCCTCGTCGGCACTCAATGCATTGAGGCTGTAGGCGCCCGGCAGGTCGAGCACCACCACCCGGTGCCCCGACGCGGTGGTCAATTGCCCTTCCTTGCGTTCGACCGTCACGCCCGCGTAATTGGCCACCTTCTGACGGCTGCCGGTCAGCAGGTTGAAAAGCGCCGTCTTGCCGCAATTGGGGTTGCCAAGCAGCGCAGCTCGGAGGGCGGGGGCGGCCTGGCTCATGGGGTCGGTTTCTCCAGCGCCTGCCGAGGCGCCACACGGATCAGCGCCGCCTCATGGCGGCGCAAGGCGAAGGTGGTATGGCCGACCCGCACCGCGATGGGGTCGGCAGCCGGAAAACCACGGGCAATGACCTTGACCGGCTCCTGGGGCAGGAAGCCGATCTCCAGCAGCCGCAGCAGCAGGTTCTGCTCGTCGATGTTGCGCGGCGGGCACAGGCTCTGCACCACCGCCTCGGTTCGCACCGGCAGCTCGTCCAGCCCCAATTCCTGGGCCGGGCGGGGTTCCACGGGAAGGGGAGAGCTTGCCACGATCGCCTCTGACAGATTTTTTAAATGAAAACTATTCTTATTCTAACGCTTCAAAAAAAGCCTGGCGACGTTGCAAATAAGCGACACCACGGTTTTGCCAGCGCTTTACCTTCAGCGCCCATGACACAGATTTGGGACATCTCCCCCCCCGTCCACGATGCGGCCCCGGTCTTTCCGGGCGATACCGCCTACCAGCAGCAGTGGAGCGCACGCATCGGCCCAGGCTGCCCGGTCAATGTGGCCAGCCTGACGCTGTCGCCCCATGTCGGCGCCCATGCCGACGCCCCGCTGCACTACGACCCGGCGGGCGCCAGCGTGGGCCAGCTCGATCTGGCGCCCTACCTCGGGCCTTGCCGCGTGATCCATGCGCTCGACGGCGGCCCCCTGATCCAGTGGCAGGACCTGGCCCATGCGCTGACCGGGCTGCCACCGCGCGTGCTGGTCCGCACCTATCGCCAAAGCCCCGCCCACTGGGATCCCCAGCTTCGCGCCTACGCGCCCGAGGTGCTCGAGCGCCTGGCGGACCTCGGCGTGCTGCTGGTGGGCATCGACACCGCCAGCATCGATCCGGCCGACAGCAAGACGCTGGACAGCCATCAGGTGATCCGCCGACGCGGCCTGCGGGTGCTGGAGAACCTGCTGCTCGACGACGTGGCCGAGGGCGACTACGAGCTCATCGCCCTGCCCCTGCGGCTGACACAGGCCGACGCCTCGCCGGTGCGCGCCGTGCTGCGCCGCCCCTGAAACGATTTTCCCGACCCACCCCAGCAAAAAACCAAACCATGACCACCTTGCAAGACTGCCTGGACCGCGATGCCCAGGACCCGCTGCGCGGACTCCGATCCCTGTTCACCCTGCCCGAGGGCGTGATCTACCTCGACGGCAACTCCCTGGGGGCCCTGCCCCGGGCCAGCGCCCGGCGCGTGGGCGAGATGCTGACCCAGGAATGGGGCCAGGGCCTGATCCGCAGCTGGAACAGCGCCGGCTGGTTCGATCTGCCGCGACGCCTGGGCAACCAGTTGGCGCCCCTGGTGGGGGCCGGCCCCGATGAACTGGTGTGCACCGACAGCACCTCCATCAATCTCTACAAGGTGCTCAGCGCCGCCCTCGACATGGCCCGCACCGACGCACCGACGCGCCGGCGCATCGTCAGCGAACGCAGCAACTTCCCGACCGACCTGTACATCGCCGAATCCCTGGCCCGCGAACGCGGCCTGCAGCTGCAGCTGGTCGAACCGGAGGAGATCCTGGGCGCCCTGGGCCCCGACGTGGCCGTGCTGCTACTGACCCATGTCAACTACCGCACCGGCGCCATGCTCGACATGGCGGCCACCACGGCCGCGGCCCATGCCGCCGGGGCGCTGACCGTCTGGGACCTGGCCCACAGCGCCGGTGCGGTGCCGGTCGACCTCAAGGGCGCCGGGGCCGATTTCGCCATCGGTTGCGGCTACAAATACCTGAACGGCGGCCCCGGGGCGCCGGCCTTCGTCTGGGTCCATCCCCGCCACGCCGACCGCTTCCGCCAGCCCCTGTCCGGCTGGTGGGGCCATGCCACCCCCTTCGCCTTCACCCCGGACTACCAACCCGCCCCCGGCACCGGCCGCTACCTCTGCGGCACCCAGCCCATGCTCAGCCTCGCGGCCCTGGAGTGCGGACTCGACACCCTGCAGGCGGCCGAGCCCTTCGGCGGCATGGCGGCGCTGCGCGCCAAGTCGCTGGCCCTCACCGATCTGTTCATCGAGCGCGTCGAGGCCTGCTGCGGTGGTCACGGCATCGGCCTGGCCACACCTCGCGAGCATGCCCGTCGCGGCTCGCAGGTCAGCCTGACCCGCATCCACCCCGGACAGCCCGAGGGCCCCTCGGGCGCCTATGCCATCGTCCAGGCCCTGATCGAGCGCGGCGTGATCGGCGATTTCCGCAAGGGCGACGGCGCCGCCCACCCCGACATCCTGCGCTTCGGCTTCACTCCGCTCTACATCGGCTACGCCGACGTCTGGCAGGCCGCCGAACACCTGCATGCCGTGCTCGCCAGCGGTGAATGGCAGGCCCCCCGTTTCCAACAGACCCACTCGGTGACCTGAACCATGTGCCCCCACCACACCCCTGCCGGCGGCGAACGCATCGTGGCCGAAGAAAACGCCCGCCTCGACTTCAGCAACGTCATGAGCTATGGCGACTACCTGCAACTCGATGCGGTGCTGAACGCCCAGAAGCCGCTGTCGCCGGCCCATGATGAGATGCTGTTCATCGTGCAGCACCAGACCAGCGAGCTGTGGATGAAACTGATGCTGCACGAACTGGGTGCCGCCATCCAACATGTCGCCGCCGATGAGCTGCCCACCGCCTTCAAGATGCTGGCACGGGTCAGCAAGATCATGGAACAGCTGGTCCACGCCTGGGACGTGCTGGCCACGATGACGCCCCCTGAATACAGCGCCATCCGACCCTACCTGTCGAACTCCAGCGGCTTCCAGAGCTACCAGTACCGCTGCATCGAATTCGCCCTGGGCAACAAGAACGGCGCCATGCTGCGCCCTCATGAGCACCGGCCCGAGCTGCTGGCCCAGGTGCAGGCGCGTTACGAAGCGCCCTCCCTCTACGACCAGGCACTGCGCCTGCTGGCGCGCCGGGGTCTGAGCGTGCCCGCCAGCCACACCGAACGCGACTGGCGACAGCCCTATGCCGCCAGCGAGGCCGTCAAACAGGCCTGGCTCGCGGTCTACCGCGAGCCGCGTGAACACTGGGACCTGTACCAGCTCGGCGAGGAACTCACCGACCTCGAGGACGCCTTCCGGCTCTGGCGCTTCCGCCACCTCACCACCGTGGAGCGCGTGATCGGGTTCAAGCGCGGCACCGGCGGCACCGGGGGGGTGAGCTACCTGCGCAAGATGCTCGATGTGGTGCTGTTTCCGGAAATCTGGAGCCTGCGCACCGAGCTTTGAGCGCCGGTTCAGGGTCTCTGGCGCGCGCCAAGACTGGCCCCGGCGGATGTTGCAATGCACAATATGCACCATCCAACCGAGGAGTCCGCATGAGGCGCGTCGTATTCAACCAGAAAGGTGGCGTCGGAAAGTCCACCATCACCAGCAACCTGGCGGCCATCGCGGCCCAGCAGGGCCAGAGAACCCTGGTGGTGGACCTGGACCCGCAAGGCAACACCAGCCGCTACCTGCTCGGTGAGCAGGCCGACGAAGGCCATGCCGGCGCGGCCGAGTTCTTCGACACCACCCTGAAATTCACGCTGCGCCCGCAGGCGCACAACGACTTCATCGTGGCCACCCCCTGGGAGAACCTGCACCTCATGCCGGCCAGCCCCCTGCTCGAAGAGCTGCACAGCAAGCTCGAGAGCCGCTACAAGATCTACAAGCTGCGCGATGCGCTGCAGGAACTGGCCCGCGACTACGACTCGATCTGGATCGACACCCCGCCGGCCCTGAACTTCTACACCCGCTCGGCCCTGATCGCCGCCGAGGGCTGCCTGATCCCCTTCGACTGCGACGACTTCTCACGCCGCGCCCTCTACGGCCTGCTGGAGAGCGTGCAGGAGATCCAGGCCGACCACAACGCCCAGTTGGTGGTCGAAGGCATCGTGGTGAACCAGTTCCAACCGCGCGCGGCCCTGCCGCAGCGCACGGTGCAGGAGCTGATCGACGAGGGCCTGCCGGTGTGCCGCCCCTACCTCAGTGCCAGCGTGAAGATCAAGGAGTCGCACGAACAGTCGCGCCCGATGATCCACCTCGACCCGAGGCACAAGCTGAGCCAGGAGTTCCTGGCCCTCTACGAAGCCCTGCAGCAGGCGCAGCAGACCGCCTGAGCCATCCTGCTGCGGCAGGCCCGGATCAGAATGGTCAGAACAGCCGCAGGCTGATCCAGTACCCCACGGCGGCCACGAAGGCCGAGGCGGGAATGGTCAGCACCCAGGCCCAGACGATGTTGCCGGCCACCCCCCAGCGCACCGCGCTGGCATGCTGCACCGAGCCCACGCCGACGATGGCGCCGGTGATGGTGTGCGTGGTCGACACCGGCACCCCGATCAGGGTGGCCAGGAACAGGGTCATGGCGCCGCCCGATTCGGCACAGAAGCCGCCCACCGGCTTGAGCTTGGTGATCTTCTGCCCCATGGTCTTGACGATGCGCCAGCCGCCGAACATGGTGCCCAGGCCGATGGCGGTGTAGCACAGGGCGATGGTCCAGAAAGGCGGTGCGTTGTCGGTGGCCGCGGTGTAGCCCGACGCGATCAGCAGCATCCAGATGATGCCGATGGTCTTCTGCGCATCGTTGCCGCCGTGGCCCAGGCTGTAGGCCCCGGCGGACAGCAGTTGCAGGCGGCGGAACCAGCGGTCCACACGCGAAGGGGTGCTGCGCCGGCAGACCCAGGCCACCAGCACCATCATGAACGACCCCAGCACATAGCCGAGCAGGGGCGAGATGAAGATGAAGGCCACCGTGTTGAGGATGCCCGGGGCCAGCAGCGAACCCGTCCCGGCCTTGGCGATCACCGCACCGACGATGCCGCCGATCAGGGCATGCGAGGAACTGCTCGGGATGCCGTAATACCAGGTGATGAGGTTCCAGCTGATGGCCCCGGCCAGGGCCCCGAAGACCACGTTCACATCGACCACGCCGGGCGCCGCAATGCCCTTGCCCACCGTGGCCGCCACGCTGAGGTGGAAGATGAACAAGGCCAGGAAATTGAAGAAGGCCGCAAACACCACCGCCTGTCCGGGACGCAGCACCCCCGTCGACACCACGGTCGCGATCGAGTTGGCCGCATCGTGGAAGCCGTTCATGAAGTCGAACACCACGGCCATGGCGATCAGCATCACCACGACCCACAGGGCCACATGCACCGTGCTCATGCAGTGCCCCGCCTCAGGAGTTCTCGAGGACGATGCCCTCGATCACATTGGCCACATCCTCGCACTTGTCGGAAATGGTCTCCAGCAACTCGTAGATCGCCTTGAGCTTGATGAGCTCGCGCACGTCGGGCTCCTCACGGAACAGCTTGCTCATGGCCGAGCGCATGACGCGGTCGGCATCGGATTCCAGGCGGTCGATCTCCTCGCAGGTCTTGAGCGCGGCCTCGGCGGTTGCCGCGTCGCTGATGCGCTCCAGCAGGGCCACCGCGTCGCGCAGACGCTCGCAGCACTTGACGCTGAGCTCGGTCAGGCGCGCCATCTCATCGGTCATGCTGCGCACGTCATAGAGCGCCATGGTCTCGGCCGAGTCCTGGATCAGGTCGGCCACATCGTCCATGGTGTTGATCAGGGCGTGGATCTGCTCGCGGTCGATGGGGGTGATGAAGGTCTTGTGGATGAGCCGGTTCACATCATGGGTGACGCGATCGGCCGCATGCTCGGCATGGTCGACCTCCTGGTTGTATTTCTCGCGCAGATGCAGGTCCCCGTAGTTGGCCACCAACTGGGAGAAGGCGTGGGCAGCCGCCACGATATGGCCTGCATGCTGGTTGAACATCTCGAAAAAATTGCCCTCACGGGGCAACAGCTTGCCAAACAGCATGGCGACTCCTGAAACGGCTGCTTAGTCACCGATGGTGACAAATTGATGACATTTCCACGAATTCTAACCGGCGCCCCCGCCCGCACGGCCGGCCACCCGGCGGCCCGCCCCCTGGAGGGTTGCATGCAAAACCGCCCGTCCAGAGACAGGCTCTGGACGGGCGGTTGTCGGTGGACGAGGGGCCCGCGGCCCCGGAGGGCTTACTCGCCCAGGTAGGCGGCGCGCACCTTGGGATCGCTGAGCAGATCCTTGCCGTTGCCGGTCATGGTGATCAGGCCGGACTCCATCACATAGCCGCGGTTGGCGATGGCCAGCGCCCGGCTGGCGTTCTGCTCGACCAGCACGATGGTGACGCCCTGGGCCGACACATCGCGCACCACCTCGAAGATCTTGTCGACCATGATCGGCGACAGGCCCATCGAGGGCTCATCGAGCAGCAGCACCTTGGGCTGGCACATCAGCGCGCGGGCCATGGCCAGCATCTGCTGCTCGCCGCCCGACATGGTGCCGGCCAACTGGTCGCGGCGCTCCTTGAGGCGCGGGAACAGCACGAACATGCGCTCGATGTCGGTGAGGATGCCGGCCTTGTCCGAACGGATGTAGGCGCCCATCTGCAGGTTCTCGGTGATGGTCATGCGGGCGAACACGCCACGCCCTTCGGGCACCATCACCAGGCCCTTCTTCACCAGATCCCAGGCCCCCAGGCCCTTGATGGGCTGATCGAGGTAGAGGATCTCGCCTTCGTTGGCCGCCAGGGTGCCGGTGACCGCCTTCATGGTGGTGGTCTTGCCCGCGCCGTTGGAGCCGATCAGAGAGACCAGTTCGCCCTCATGGACCTCGAAGTCCACACCTTTGACGGCCTGGATGCCGCCATAGGCCACCTTCAGGCCTTTGACTTTCAGAAGCGTTTTCGCTGTCATGGGATTCGTCTTTCTTCGCTCAATGGCCGCCGGTGCCCAGATAGGCCTCGATCACCTTTTCATTCTTCTGCACTTCCGCGGGCAGGCCTTCGGCAAGCTGCTTGCCGTAGTCCAGCACCGTGACCCGGTCGCACAGGCCCATGACCAGCTTCACATCGTGTTCGATCAGCAAGATGGTGCGGTTGTCACGGCGGATCTGATCGATCAGCTCGCGCAGCTGCACCTTCTCGGTGGCGTTCATGCCGGCCGCCGGCTCGTCGAGCGCGATCAGCTGCGGGTCGGTGGCCAGGGCGCGGGCGATCTCGAGCCGGCGCTGGTCACCATAGGACAGGGTGCGGGCCTTGTAGTCGGCGTATTTGCCGATGCCCACGTAGTCCAGCAGTTCCTGGGCGCGCTTGGCGATGGCCGCTTCCTCGGCCTTGAAGCCCTTGGTGCGGAAGACCGCGCCCATCAGGCCCGAATCGGTGCGGATGTGGCGTCCGACCATCACGTTCTCGAGCGCCGTCATCTCGGCGAACAGGCGGATGTTCTGGAAGGTGCGCGCAATGCCTGCGCGCGCCACCTCGTGCACCGCGGTCGGCTGGTAGGGCTTGCCGGCCAGCTCGAAGCTGCCGCTGTCGGGCGTGTAGAGGCCCGTGATGACATTGAAGAAGGTGGTCTTGCCGGCGCCGTTCGGGCCGATCAGGCCATAGACCTGGCCACGTTCGATGGTGATGCCCACATCGCTCAGGGCCTGCAGGCCGCCGAAACGCTTGGAAATGCCGGACACCTTGAGTACGGTTTCTGCCATGGGTGTCTCTCCTTAACGGGCTTGTTGCAGCGACTTGCCATGCTCGGGCGATGGCCACAGTCCGCGCGGACGCAACAGCATGACGATGATCATGGCCAGTGCGATCAGCAACTGGCGGAGGATGGCCGAATCCAGGCGGCCGTCGGTCATTGCCTGCAGCGGACCCGCCACATAGCGCAGCACCTCCGGCAGCGAGGACAGCAGCACCGCCCCGAGGATCACACCCGGGATGTGGCCGATGCCGCCGAGCACCACCATGGCGACGATCATCACCGACTCCATCAGGCTGAAGGACTCGGGCGAGACAAAGCCCTGGAAGGCGCCGAACATGGCCCCCGAGACGCCGCCGAAACTGGCGCCCATGCCGAAGGCCAGCAGCTTCATGTTGCGGGTGTTGATGCCCATGGCCTTGGCAGCGATCTCGTCTTCGCGGATGGCCATCCAGGCGCGGCCGATGCGCGAATCCTGCAGGCGATAGCAGATGATCACGGTCAGCACCACCAGCACCAGGAACAGGTAGTAGTACAGCGTCACCGAGTTGATGTCGAAGCTGCCGAAGGACAGGCGCTTGCCGAGGTTCAGGCCGAAGAAGGTGATCGAGTCGATCTGGCCGACGCCCTTGGGGCCGTTGGTGATGTTGATCGGCGTGTCCAGGTTGTTCAGGAAGATCCGGATGATCTCGCCGAAGCCCAGGGTCACGATGGCCAGGTAGTCACCACGCAGCTTGAGCGTGGGCGCCCCCAGCAGGGCACCGAAAGCGGCCGCCACCAGTGCGCCCGCCGGGATGATGACCCACCATGGTGCATGCAGCCCGGCCGGGAACATCGCCGCGATGGCGGCGAAGTTGTCGGTGAGCTGCGGCGAGGCCAGCAGGCCGAACATGTAGGCGCCGACGGCGTAGAAGGCCACATAGCCCAGATCCAGCAGACCGGCATAGCCGACCACGATGTTCAGGCCCAGGGCCAGCATCACGTAGAGCAGCGCCACGTCGGCGATGCGCACCCAGGCGTTGCCGAAGTACTGCAGCAGCAGGGGCAACAGCAGCAGGCCCACGCCCATGGCGACGAGTTTGGAGGACTTGTTGTTGGAATTCATGTCGTTTTCCTCCTGCTCAGGCGCGGTCGGCCACACGTTCACCCAGCAGGCCCGAAGGACGCAGGGTCAGGATGATGATCAGCACCACGAAGGCGAAGATGTCGGTGTAGTTGCTGCCCAGCAGGCCGCCGGTGAGCTGGCCGATGTAGCCCGAGCCGATGGACTCGATCAGGCCGAGCAGGATGCCGCCGACCACCGCGCCGGCCAGGTTGCCGATGCCGCCGAACACTGCCGCGGTGAAGGCCTTCAGGCCGGGCAGGAAGCCCATGGTGTGCTGCACCGTGCCGTAGTTGGCCGCGTACATGACGCCGGCGATGGCTGCCAGGATGGCGCCGATGATGAAGGTGGCCGAGATCACCATGTCGGGCTTGACGCCCATCAGCGAGGCCACACGCGGGTTCTCGGCGGTGGCGCGCATGGCGCGACCGAGCCGGGTGTAGTTGACCACCCACATCAGGGTGGCCAGCGACACCGCCGTGAGGCCGAGGATCAGGATCTGGGTGGTGGTGATGACGGCACCGCCGATCTCGAAGGGCGAGGCCGGCAACAGCGTCGGGTAGGGCTTGTAGTTGGGCTTCCAGATGATCATGGCCAGCGTCTGCAGCAGGATGGACATGCCGATGGCCGTGATCAGGGGGGCCAGCTTGGGGCTGTTGCGCAGCGGCCGGTAGGCCACTTTTTCGATCACGAAGTTCAGCGTGGCGGCCACGATGCACGAGATGATCAGTGCCAGCACCAGGATCAGCCAGCCGGGAGCGCCGGGCCAGGCATCCTTCATAAGACCGATGACGGTCCAACTGGTGAGTGCGCCGACCATGAGAACCTCACCGTGCGCGAAATTGATGAGGTTGATGATGCCGTACACCATGGTGTAGCCGAGGGCCACCAGGGCGTACATGCTGCCGAGGACCAGACCGTTGATGATCTGCTGCAGCAATATTTCCATAAAGTTTCTCCGTTAAGTCAGAAGTTCTGTCCGCACCACCGGCTGGTGGCCAGTGTGATGACAAAGCCATCTTCCACCTAGCAAAAAACCCGCCAGAAAAGTTCACATGCGGGTTGGTGGCCGGGATTGTATCCAAGGCAACGGATTGAAAAAATTATGCAATGGCGGGGGTTTACCCTCGTTTTGATCTGCATCAGCAGGCCGGTATTCGCATAAATAAAACTTATGAAGAATCCGAGCAATTCATTCGACTGCTGGAAATCAAGGCTTTACAAAGCCATATGGCAAAAATGAACGCGCAAGTCGCGATGCAATCCATCGCATCCGGAGATGGCTGGAGCCCATCCTGGCCGGCTGCAGCACCCCGAAGACCGGTTCAATCGACCCGGCGCGCCTGTTCATCCAGGTCGCGCAGGTGGGCCAGCTTCTCGGCGATCCGGGATTCCAATCCGCGCGGCACAGGCTGGTACCAGGCGGGCTCGGCCATGCCCTCGGGCAGGTAGGTCTCACCGGCCGCATAGGCCTCGGGTTCGTCATGGGCGTAGCGGTAGTCCTTGCCCATGCCCAGCTCCTTCATGAGCTTGGTCGGCGCATTGCGCAGATGCACCGGCACCTCGCGCGACTTGTCCGAGCGGATGAAGGCCCGGGCCTGGTTGTAGGCCATGTAACCCGCATTGCTTTTCGGTGCTACCGCCAGGTAGATCACGGCCTGCGCCAGGGCCAGCTCGCCTTCGGGCGAGCCCAGGCGCTCATAGGTTGCGGCCGCATCATTGGCGATCTGCAAGGCGCGCGGATCGGCCAGGCCGACATCCTCCCAGGCCATGCGCACCACGCGCCGCGCCAGGTAGCGGGCATCCGCGCCGCCGTCGAGCATGCGGCAGAACCAATAGAGGGCGGCATCCGGGTGCGAACCCCGCACCGACTTGTGCAGGGCCGAGATCTGGTCGTAGAAATGGTCGCCGCCCTTGTCGAAACGGCGCGTGTTGGGGCTCAGGGTGCGCTGCAGGAAGGCCGCGTCGATGGCCTGCACGCCCTCGGCCTCGGCCGCAGTGCCGGTCTGCTCCAGCAGGTTCAGCAAGCGTCGGGCGTCCCCGTCGGCCAGCCCTGAAAGCGCCTGGATCGCCCCCTCGTCGAACACCAGCCCGGGCAGGGCCAGGCGGCGGGCCCGCTCGATGAGCTGGCGCGAATCCTCGTCGTCAAAGGCCTTGAGCACATAGACCTGGGCCCGCGACAGCAGGGCCGAGTTCACTTCGAACGAGGGGTTCTCGGTGGTCGCACCGATGAAGGTGAACAGGCCGCTCTCGACATGCGGCAGGAAGGCGTCCTGCTGGCTCTTGTTGAAGACCAGTACAGTACGTTGCACCCGTTGTAAATCAATGGCTTGGCGTGCACGTCTACGGTTTTTTCGCACAAAACACCCGTTTTCATGCACAATTTTTTGCACCACAGATTTTGATTGTGCAGAACGGGACCGCCGGGGCCTGCACACTCGCCCAAAGTTAGGTGCTTGGGACTCACAAAAATAGAAAGGAGTCACTGTGTCGGTCTACCCAATCAAGTACAAAGTTTTGAACAAGGAGACTGGCCGCAAGGTCAGTGTCACCCGCTGGCGTGTTCAGATTCGCAAAGGTGGCGAGAACATTTCCAAGCTCTTTGATGAAGAGTCCACTGCCCGTTCATGGGAAGAACAAGAGCTTCATCGTATCAATACTGGCATTCCTCAGAATCTCATTTTTGATCAAAAGTATCAACTTGAGATGCCTGACATGCGAAGGCTGCTCAAGGACTACTTTGAACAGTACATGAGCAAGCAGGCAGCTAGTTCGTTCAAGACGAACCATAATCGTTGCCTGAGTGCCATTCCTGCGATCCCCATCTATTTCAAGGACATGGGTCCCAAGATTGACAACTATCGTTATAAGAACACGATTGTTGATGCAATGATGGGCAGGACCTTCGCTAAAGACTATATTGAGTTTGGCAATTTCAAGATTGATACGGTAGATTTCTGGCTCTTGATCGCCTACATGGATTCACGCCGCAAAGCAGGTATCAAAGACAACACCATTCTTCGTGAAATCTCCACCATCAGTTCTGCTTTTTAGAAGGTCTATAAGCTCTACCCTCAACAGTTCCCTAACAGCATCATGAACCCAGTCAAGATGCTTCCCAAAGGTGAGAAACCGAAGGCGTTCCTTGGAAGGAAACGGGTTCTCTCTGATGATGAAGCAGTCCAGATTGCCGAGTGGATGAAGCTTAAAGCCAACCAAGAACCCTACTATCTGTTCGTAACTTGCTTGGAGTCAGGTGCGCGGAAAAGTGAAGTTTTGGGTGCTCAATGGGAAAACGTGAACTTGAACCTCTGGTCTATCCACATCCCAAAGACAAAGAATGGGAAGCCAAGGGACATTATGATCCCTGATGATGAAGAATTCCGTGAGTGGCTTAAGGCCAACAGGCTCGCCAAAGGACCTATCTTCAAGCTCACGGCTTGGAATTTTCGGCAGTATTGGGTTGATGCTTTGAAGGCACTGGGCCTTTATGATGATGCAACCACAAGGCTACATTTTCACGATACTCGCCGCACAGCATTGACCAAGCTCATTCGCCAGAAGAGGTCTAACAACTTCCAGATCGCTAAAGAGATGGGGGTGTCCCCACAGACGGTCGAGCAGACTATTCAGCATATGCCTGACAGGCTGGCAGAAGTCTTTGCGAAGCTTCGTTCAGGTCAGTCCTTGAATGAAGAAGAGATCATGCTTCTTGCTGGGCATAGCTCATCTGCCACGACCAACATCTACTACGGCGACAGGAATTAATTCACCAGCAAGAAACAAGCCACAAAATACCTTGTTCTCTATGAGGAAAAAGAAGGGAACACGGTTGACGCATCTTGTTCTTGCCAATAAAGTGCAGACATCAACAAGCAAGAAGCACTGTAGTGGCTTGTTGAGCCCTTCAAGCAACTACAGTTCTACTAACACTACTGGAGAATTTACATGGCAGAAGCCAAGAAGCTGACCCTCGCAGAGATCCTTGCCAAACGCAAAGAATTTGAAGACATGGTTGCGGCCCAGATGGAAGCAGAACGTCCTGCTGCTCTGGCTGCTGTCAAGGAACAGATCGCCACCTTCAACTTCACTGCCAGCGAACTTGGCTTTCACGCAGCATCTGCGGCACGTTCTTCCTCCGGTGCCAAAGGTGCTGGTGGCACTCGCAACATCGCCAAGCCGCTGAAGTCTACCAAGGGTGACGAAACTGGCGTGTGGCTGGCTCACCCGCCCA
>JAFAMV010000219.1 GCA_019233055.1 Curvibacter sp. | reverse complement strand
CTGCGCCCGGCCAGGGCCCGGACCTCGCCGGCCACCACCGCGAAGCCACGGCCCTGTTCGCCGGCCCGGGCGGCCTCGACCGCCGCATTCAGGGCCAGGATGTTGGTCTGGAAAGCGATGCCGTCGATGACCTGGATGATGTCGCTGATCTTGCGGCTGGCCTCGTTGATGTCGCGCATGGTGTTCACGACTTCGCCGACCACGCGGCCCCCTTCGCTGGCGATGGACGAGGCGCTCTGCGCCAGTTGATTGGCCATGCGGGCGCTGTCGGCGTTCTGGCGCACGGTCGAGCCCAGCTCGGTCATGGAGGCGCTGGTCTGCTCCAGGGCCGCCGCCTGCTGCTCGGTGCGCGACGACAGGTCGTTGTTGCCCTGGGCGATCTCGGTGCTGGCGGTGGCCACGCTTTCGGAGCCGCTGCGCACCTGGGCCACCAGATGGCTGAGCTTGCCCTGCATCTTGGCCAGCGCGGCCAGCATCTGGCCCACCTCGTCATGGCGGCGGGTGTCGATGGCCTGGGTCAGGTCGCCTTCGGCCACTTTCTCGGTCACTGCAATCGCCTGGTTCAGGGGATCGATCAGGCTCCTGGCGGTGCGCATGGCCAGCACGATGCCGGCGATCAGGCCCAGCACCAGGCAGGCCCAGACGGTGGTGACGGCGGTGCTCAGGGCCGACTGCAGCACCGCGCTGTCGGCCACCTGCAGCGAGACCAGCCGGGCCACGAAGGCATCCACCGCCTTGCTGTGCTCCTGGGGGCTTGCGTCATGCGAGGCCGCAGCAGTCGCCAAGGCCGACTTCTCGTCATCGGCCTGCACCAGCGTCTTCAGCTTCCTGATCGGCTCGCTGTCGGCCGCCGGCACCGGCGCACCCGCCGCCACGGCCACCTTGATGGCGGTGGCCCAGTCGGTGGCCAGGGAGATGCGCAGCGCACGCTCGTCCAGGGCGTTGTTGAGGCTGCGTACCGTCGCCAGTTGATACTGGCCGACCACCGTCACGACGGCCAGCAGGGCCAGCAGGACCCCGAAACCGAGAAACAGGCGCTGTTTGACGCTGAATTGCATGGTCCACACTCCAGAAAGGGATGCCGCACGGGAAAAGTCATGTTATCGCGGCTGGAGATGACAGGGCCAAGTATTTCGGGTCGGCGCCCCTGGGGATTTCCTGCCCTCGCAACCATGTCGGTCCCTGTCCACGGTCTCGCAGCCCCCCCGGGGAGACCATGGGCAGTTTCTCAGGCCAGCGAATAGCCCGCCCTGGCGAACGGCATCTGGCGCAGCCGCTCGCCGGTGGCCGCCGCGATCGCATTGGCCACCGCCGGCGACATCGGCGCATAGGGCGGCTCGCCCATGCCGCCCCAGACCTCGGCCCCGCTGGGCAGCAGGATCGCGGTGATCTGGGGCGTCTGGCGCAGCGCCATCAACGGGTAGTCGCCAAGGTTGGACTGCTGCACCCGCCCTTCGCGCAGGTTGATCTCGCTCATGAACATGGTGCCGAGCGCATAGACCACATTGCCCTCGATCTGGGCCCGGGCCGCGTCCGGATGGGCCACCTGGCCGGGGTCCACCGCCACCCAGACCCGATGCACCGTCACGGCCTTCTGCGGCGTCACCGAGAGTTCGACCACCGCCGCCGCATAGCTGCCATAGGCGTCCTGCACCGCCAGGCCCCGGAAGCGCCCCGCCGCCGGCGCGCTGCCCCAGGCGGCCGCCTCGGCCACCGCCTTCAACACCCGCCGATCTCGCCCATCGGCCGGCAGCAGTTCGAGCCGGCCTTGCAGCGGGTCCTTGCCCGCCGCCTGCAGGATCTCGTCCAGAAAGCATTCGCGGGCAAAGGGGTTCTGGGAGTGGTAGACCGAACGCCAGAAACCCACCGGCACATTGATCTCGCAGACGGCATGGCGCAGGTCCAGGTGGGGCACCTGGTAGGGCATGTCGTGGAAGGACTCGCCGGCCTGGAAGTCCTGCCCGTCCTTGAGGGCCTCCGGCCGCACCGCCGCCAGGATGGACTGCGAGGCCAGCCGGGCCTGCCAGCCCTGCAGCCGCCCCTGCGCATCGAGCACCGCACGCTGCCGGTAGAGGGCGGCGGGGCGGTAGAAGTCGTGTTGCATGTCCTCCTCGCGCGACCAGAGCAGCTTGACCGGCACGCCCGGCAGGGCCTGGGCGATCTGCACCGACTGGCGCACGAAATCCTGGAATCCGCCGCGGCGCCCGAAGCCGCCGCCCAGGTAGGGCCGATGCACCCGCACCTGCTCCGGGCGCAGGCCGGCGGTGCGGGCGGCCACGGCCAGGGTGGCCTCGGCATTCTGGGTCGGGGCCCAGACTTCGAGGGCCTCGCCCTGCAGCAGGCTGGTGCAGTTCTGCGGCTCCAGCGTGACGTGGCTCAGGTAGGGCACCTGGTAGTCGGCCTCGATCACCCGCCCCTGGCCGACCTCGGCCAGGGCCTGGTCGAAGTGGCCCTGCTGGCGCAGCGGGCGTGCGCGCTCCAGGCCCTCGCGCAGCACCTGCCAGACGCCCTGGTCGTCGAGGCTGTCGAGTCCCTTGTAGTCCCAGCCGATGTGGATCGCCTTCAGTGCCTGCTGGGCGCGCCACCAGTTGTCTGCCACCACCGCGACGAAGTCAGGCCCCTGGACCACCTTCTTCACGCCGCGCCGGCTCCGCACTGCCGCGTCGTCGACGCTGGCGGGCGCCCCGCCGAACACCGGGCATTGCACGATGGCTGCATAGAGCATGCCGGGCAGGCGCACATCGATGCCGTAGACCGCACTGCCGTCGACCTTGGCCGGGATGTCCAGCCGGGGCAGCGACTGGCCGATCAGGGTCCACTCGGACGGCGCCTTCAGGCTGACTGACTCGGGCACCGGCTGCTGCGCAGCACGTGCTGCCAGGGCGCCGAAGCTCAGCCGGCGCCGGCTCGCCGCATGCAGCACCTGCCCGCCCTGCGCCACGCACTCGGCGGCCGGCACCCCCCACTGCTGGGCCGCCGCAGCCTTGAGCATCTCGCGCGCCACCGCGCCGGCATGGCGCATCACCGCCTGCGAGTCGCGGGTGCCCCGGCTGCCGCCGGTGGCGAAGGTCTGGTAGACCTTGTGGCGGGCCAGGTGCTCGCTGACCGAGGCGAACTCCATGCGCACATCGCGCCAATGGCAGCCCAGCTCCTCGGCCAGCATCATCGGCAGGCTGGTGCTGGTGCCCTGGCCCATCTCGGCCCGCGCCACCTCGCAGACCACCTGGTTGCCCGGGGTGATGCGGATCCAGGCATTGATGTCCACCGCCTCGGCGCCCGCATCGGCGGCGCCTTGCCGGTGCTGCGCCAGCCCCGGCAGGTGAAAGCCCAGCGTGAAACCGGCCGCTGCCGCCGCCGCACCGATCTGCAGGAAGCCGCGACGCGAGGCCGCCGGGCCCGAGGCGGCCGGCCGCTTGGAAACAAGGTGATTCATGGTGATCTCCGATGCCGATGCCGATGTACGGGGCTCAGGCGGTGGTCCGCCCCAGGCGGGCCGCCTCATGGATGGCCGCCTTGATGCGCGGGTAGGTCCCGCAGCGGCACAGGTTGGTGATGGCCGCATCGATGTCGGCATCGCTGGGATGGGGTTTGCGGGCCAGCAGGGCCGTGGCGGCCATCAACATGCCCGACTGGCAGTAGCCGCACTGAGGCACCTGCCGGGCGATCCAGGCCTTCTGCAACGCCGCCTTGCCGCCCAGGCCCTCGATGGTGGTGATGCGCCGCCCCACCGCCGCGCCGGCCGGCAGGCTGCACGAGCGCACCGGCTCGCCGTCCAGCAGCACCGTGCAGGCACCGCAAAGGGCTACGCCACAACCGAACTTGGTGCCGGTCAGGCCGGCCTCGTCACGGATCGCCCACAAAAGGGGCATCTCGGTCTCGATGTCCAGGGCGACATCCTTGCCATTCAGATGGAGTTGCATGGCCGGCCTTTGTGCTGCTCGAAGGCGCCATCATCACCCAGAAGGGGGCTGGACACCAGACCCGGCCACGGGCTCCGGCTGCTCAGCCGGCAGCGCCTATTGCGGCGCGGGCAAGACCTCTGCACGGCGGTGGCGGAACAGCTCGGCCTCCTGGTTCAGCCAGTCTTCGATCAGCAGGGTCTGCGCCGATGGGCTGGGCTGCGACACGAAGTGGTAGCTGGCCCGCGAGGCGACGCTCAGGCCAAATAGGGGCAGCAGCAGCCCGTTGCGGACATCGTCGAGCATCAGCGCCGCGCGCCCCATGGCGATGCCCTGGCCGGCCACGGCGGCCCCCAGGGCCAGTTGCGACAGATTGAAGCGGTGCCCGGCCTCGAAGGCCGGCACCTTCACCCCGGCGGCCTGCATCCAGTGGGTCCATTCCTCGAACTCGCCGGCCCCCTCCCAGGGGCTGACGTCGTGCAGCAGCCAGGCCGGATCGAGTCGGGCCGGATGCAGATCGGGGTGCCCGGCCACAAAGCCAGGGCTGGCGACCGGGATCAGCCATTCATCAAGGAACTCATGGGCCCGCAGGTCGCGGTAACCCCCGAGGTCGAAGCGCACCGCCACCTCGACCCCGTCGTGCACCATGCGGCTGCGGTCCAGCGAATGGAATTCGCCGTAGACCCGCAGCCCCACCTCGGGGTGCTGGGCCATGAAGCTGCCCATGCGGGGCGTCAGCCAGCGCATCGCGAACGAGGGCGAGCAGCTCAGGGTGGCCGGTCCGGGCTCGGGGGCCTGGCGCAGCCGCGCCAGCGTCGATTCGATCGCATCGAAACCCTCGCGCAGCACCACGCCCAGCCATTGGCCCTCCGGGGTCGGCACCAGGTGGCGCGGCGTGCGCAGCAACAGCGGCCGCCCCAGCCATTGCTCCAGCGCCTTCACCTGCTGGCTGACCGCGCCCTGGGTGATGCACAGCTCGGCCGCAGCCCGGGTGAAGCTGGCATGGCGCGCCGTCGCCTCAAAACAGCGCAGCCAGGCCAGCAGGGAGGGGGAAAGTCGGACAGCCATCAACAAAACTAATGAGTCGCTCACTATAAATGCATTGCCCCCGCGCCGCTGCGGCTGAAAAATGTCTGTCACAAACATGAACATTGAACGGCTGCAGCCGACGCCCGATCCCGAATGTCCGTCCCCACTCTTTCTCGATCCCTTGAAGACACCGACCTGGAAACCCGGGTGCGCCAGGCCCAGCCGGTGCTGTGGTGCAATCCGTCACGCCTGGCCACGGCACCGGCGCAGATGCAGGCATTGGGGAAATCCATTAGCCAGACCGATATGCTGGCTGCTGCGGCACGCTTCGAGCGCTTCGCGCCCTTCCTGGCCCGCCGCTTCCCCGAACTGCAGGCCAGCCAGGGCCGGGTGGAGTCCGGACTGCTCCCGGCCGATGCCCTGTTCACGGCCCTGGGGCATCGCCCTGACCAAGGCCGTCTGTGGATCAAAGCCGATCACCAACTGGCGGTGGCTGGTTCGATCAAGGCGCGTGGCGGCTTCCACGAGGTGCTCGAATGGGCCGAACAACTGGCCGCCCAGGCCGGCCTGCTGGGGCCGGGCACCGACTACGCCATGCTGGCCGAGGCGCCGGCGCGGGCCCTGTTCGGCCAGTACCAGGTGGCGGTGGGCAGCACCGGCAATCTGGGCATGAGCATCGGCATCATGGCCGCCGCACTGGGATTCCAGGCGGTGGTGCACATGTCGGCCGAGGCCAAGGCCTGGAAGAAGCAACGCCTGCGCGACCATGGGGTGCAGGTGATCGAACATGCCGGCGACTACGAGGCCGCCGTGGCCAGCGGCCGCGCCCAGGCCCTGGCCAATCCGCGCTGCCATTTCGTCGACGACGAGCGCTCCCCGTCCCTGCTGCTGGGCTACAGCAGCGCGGCCCTGCATCTGCGCCGACAGCTCGAGCAGGCGCAGATCGTGGTCGACGCCGAACACCCCCTGCTGGTCTACCTGCCCTGCGGCGTGGGCGGGGCGCCTGCCGGCATCAGCTTCGGGCTGCGCCAGTTGTTCGGCGACGCTGTGCATTGCTTCTTTGCCGAGCCGGTGCAGTCGCCCTGCTTCCTGCTGCAGATGATGATGGGGCTGGACCGGCATCCCTCGGTCTACGACTTCGGCCTGAGCAACCGGACCGAGGCCGACGGGCTGGCGGTGCCGCGCGCCTCGCGCCTGGCCGCCGAACTGATGCAGCCGCTGCTCTCGGGCGTCTGCACCGTGACCGATGCCACGCTGTTCGAACACCTGGTTCAGGTGCTGGACCACACCGGCCTGCGCATCGAACCCTCGGCGGCGGCCGGCTTCAGCGGCCCGGGCCAGTTGCTGCACAGCGCCGCCGGGCGCGACTGGCTGGAGCGCCACGGCCTGCGGCCCCATCTGGCCCAGGCCACCCACCTGGTCTGGACCACAGGCGGCCGGCTGCTGCCAGCAGAGGAATTCCAGCGCTTCGAACAACGCGGACGCCAGTCGCTGGCCCGCAACACCCCTCACCCCACCCTCGAAAGCCCACCATGAAACTCCGTTCGCGTCTGTTGTGGCCCCTGCTGGCCCTGGCCCTTGGCAATCCCCTGCTGTGCGCTCAGGCCCAGACGCCGAGCGATTTTCCCAACCGGCCGCTGACCCTGGTGATCCCTTTTCCGCCCGGCGGGGCCACCGACGTCCTGGGACGCCTGATCGGCAAGAAGCTCGGCGAACTGCTGGGCCAGAGCGTGGTCATCGACAACCGCCCCGGCGCCGGCACCATCATCGGCGCCAGCTATGTGTCGCGGGCCCCGGCCGACGGCTACACCCTGTTGATGAGTTCGGGCTCGACCTTCACCATCAACCCCGCCATCCAGGCCCGGCTGCCCTACGACCCGGTCAAGAGCTTCGAGCCCATCGGCATCGCCGGGCGCACCGGCCTGCTGCTGCTGGCCAACCCCCAGGTGCCGGCCAGCACGGTGAAGCAGTTCGTCGACCTGGTGAAGGCCGCCCCCGACCACTATGCCTACGGCTCCTTCGGCCGTGGCACCACGGCGCATTTCGCGGGCGAGATGATGCTGCACGCCACCGGCCTGAAGATGCAGCATGTGCCCTACAAGGGCAGCGCACCGGCCATGGTCGACCTGCTGGGTGGGCAGATCCCGTTTGCCATCGACACCGTCTCGGCCGGGCTGCCCCAGCTGAAGAACGGCAAGCTCAAGGCCATCGCGATCACCACCGCGCGGCGCTCCAGCGTGCTGCCCCAGGTGCCCACCCTGGCCGAAAGCGGCTACCCCGAGATCGACATCGACGCCTGGCTGGCCCTGGTGGCGCCGCACGGCCTGCCACCTGCGGTCAAGACCCGGCTTGAAAGCGCCCTGGCCCAGGCCGTCGCCGATCCGGCCACCCGTGCCAAGCTGATCGAGCTGGGCTTCGAGCCCAGCTACGAGAATGCCGCCGCCGCCAGTGCCCAGATCGAGAAGGAACTGCCCCTCATGCGCGCGACGGCCCAGCGCGCCCATATCCAGCTCGACTGAAACCCGGCCCCTGGACCGCCCCCTCAACCGCCCCGCGCCGCCCCCCGTGCCGCCATCCATGACGCCGGACCCGGCCGGTGTCCCGGGCCGGGGTGCAGCGCACAATGAAACACCCACATGACACGGAGACCCGCATGAACCACGCCCCTGAACTGGTCGAACTGACCGCGCCCGAATTGCGCCGCCTGATCGGCTCGCGCGAGGTCTCGCCGGTCGATCTGCTCGAGGCCTGCATCGAGCGCATCGAAGAGTTCAACCCCCGGGTCAACGCCATCACCGCCACCTGCTACGACCGGGCCCGCCTCGAGGCCCGGTCCGCCGAGCAGGCGGTGCGGCGCGGCGAACCCCTGGGCCTGCTGCACGGCCTGCCCCTGGGCGTGAAAGACCTGGAGGCCACCGCCGGCCTGCTGACCACCTACGGCTCGCCGATCTACCGCCGCCACATCCCCCAGGCCGACAACGTGCTGGTGGCGCGCCTGCGCGCCGCCGGGGCCATCGTCACCGGCAAGACCAACATCCCCGAGATGGGCGCCGGCGCCAACTCGCGCAACACGGTCTGGGGCGCCACCGGCAACCCCTTCAACCCGAACCTGAACGCCGGCGGCTCCTCGGGCGGATCGGCCGCGGCCCTGGCCTGCGACATGCTGCCGGTGTGCACCGGCTCGGACACCGGCGGCTCGCTGCGCATCCCGGCGGCCAAGTGCGGGGTGGTGGGCTTCCGCCCCTCGCCCGGCTTGGTGCCCAGCTCGCGCAAGCTGCTGGGCTGGACCCCGATCTCGGTGGTCGGCCCCATGGGCCGCACCGTGGCCGAGGCCAGCCTGCAGCTCGCGGCCAGCGCCGGCATGTCGGCCGGCGACCCCCTGAGCTACCCGCTCGATCCGCTGGCCTTCCTGAACCTGCCCCGGGTGGACCTGAGCCGCCTGCGCGTGGCCTGGACCGAAGACTTCGGCACCTGTGCCGTCGACGACCGCATCCGCCAGGTCTTCCGCGACCGGATCGCCGCGATCAAGCCCCTGTTTGCCGAATGCAGCGAGGTCCGGCTGGACCTCGGCGAGGCGCATCGCTGCTTCGACGTGCTGCGCGCCGAAGCCTTCGTGGCCAGCCTGCAGGAGGCCTACCAGCGCGACCCGGCCAGCCTGGGGCCCAACACCCGGGCCAACTACGAGATGGGTGCGGCCATGAGCCTGCTCGACAGCGCCTGGGCCCAGGCCGAGCAGACCCGGCTGCTGGCCCGCTTCCAGGCCCTGTTCGCCGACTACGACCTGCTGCTGGCGCCGACCACGCCGGTGTCGCCCTTCCCCTGGACCGAGCTGTATGCCAGCCACATCAACGGCGAACCCCAGGCCAACTACTACCGCTGGCTGGCACTGACCTATGTGAGCACCCTGAGTACCCATCCCTCGCTGAGCCTGCCCTGCGGGCGCGACCACCTGGGCATGCCCTTCGGCCTGCAGCTCATCGGACCCTTCCGCAGCGACCTGCACACCCTGGGTGTCGGCCAGGCCCTCGAACAGGCCTTCGCCACCCGCCCGGCACTGCAACGCCCACGCCCCGACCTGCAGCGTCTGGCCGAGGCCGATCCGCCGCTGCGCTCCATCGTCACCGCCGCGCCGGATCCCTTCGAGGCGCGCGGCCTGCCGAGGCAGGCCGGAGGTGATGAAGGCCAGACACAGGCGGTGTCGGCGGTCTGAAACGCCCCGTTGTCAGCGCCAATTTACCGTCGTGGGTCGCGGGCGAGACCGGAAACAGCTCATCAGAACGATTCCCACGCCCCGGCATCGTGTGTGCCAGTGGCGCCACGAGCAGATACCAAGGCCTTGGGTGGGGCGGTCAGACTGGCCTCCGCCCTGGTCGGAGGCAGCGCCTTCCTGCCAGACCTCGCCAGTCCCGAGGGGGATGCCGGCAGAGGCCGGCCCGAAGCCGCCAGACGGAAGGCCGACACCACCTGCACCAGATCCTGTGCCTGCCCCTGAAGGCTGCCCGCCGCTGCGGCGGTCTGCTCGACCAGCGCGGCATTGTGCTGGGTCGACTGGTCCATCTGGCTCACCGCCTCGGCCACCTGGGCCACACCCGCGCTCTGCTCGGCGCTGGCCGAACTGATCTCGCCGACGATGTCCGACACCCGCTGCACGCTGCGCACGATCTCGTCCATGGTGCTGCCGGCCCGGTCGACCAGGGCCGCCCCCTGCTCGACCTGCTCGACGCTGGCATGGATCAGCGACTTGATCTGTTTGGCCGCCTCGGCCGAACGCCCGGCGAGCGAACGGACCTCGCCGGCCACCACCGCGAAGCCCCGCCCCTGCTCGCCGGCCCGCGCCGCCTCCACCGCCGCATTGAGCGCCAGGATGTTGGTCTGGAAGGCAATGCCGTCGATGACGCCGATGATGTCGGCGATCTGCCGCGAAGCGCCGTTGATCTGCTTCATCGTCTCCACCACCTCGGCCACCACCTGGCCGCCCTGGGCCGCCACGGCAGACGCCCCCTGGGCCAGTTGATTGGCCTGCTGGGCGCTGTCGGCGTTGTGCCGCACCGCCGAGCCCAGTTGCTCCATCGAGGCCGCCGTCTGCTCCAGCGCGCTGGCCTGGCTCTCGGTGCGCGCCGATAGGTCCTGGTTGCCCTGGGCGATCTCGGTGCTGGCACTGGACACGCTGTCAGCGCCACGGCGCACCCGGCCCACCACTTCCACCAGGGCCGTCTGCATGCGTGCCACGGCCACCATCACGCTGGCCTGGTCGTCGGCGGGCAGGCGGAAATCCTGGGTCAGGTCGCCGCCGGCGACCCGATGCACCGCCTCGGCCAACTCGGCCGGTTCGGCCCCCAGATCGCGCGCCAGCCGACGGGTGATGGTCCAAGCCACCGACAGGCCGAGGACCGCCATCAGCCCTCCCAGCAACGACTGCAGCAACACCGAGCGCTCAGCCATCTGGTTGGCCTGTGCGGCCGTCTCATCCGCCAATTGCTGCTGGAAATCGCGCAGCGCCGCCGTCGCATCGCCGACCGCCCGCTGCCGTTCTGTCAGTTCATGCGACAGCAGTTCGGCCGCCTGCGCCGTCTGGCCCGACTCGGTCAGCTCGACAAGCCGGTCGGTCGCAGCGATGTAGGGGCCGCGCAAGGCTTCGGCGGCCTTGAGCAGTTCGACCCCCTTGGGGTGCACGATGCTCTGGTCCAGACTTTTCCACAGAGCCGTGTTGGCTTCACGCGCAGCCATCATGCGGGCCTTCTGCGCCGCACGGAAGTTCGCGTCCTGGACGATCAACAGATCGCGCGCGACCCCTGCCACCGTGCTGAAGTTGTCCCGGATCTGTTCCACCTGGCCCATCTTCGCCATCCGGTCACTGACGAGGAATCGGATGTCCGCCGCCAGCCGGCGCTGCTGGACGATGGCCACGGCAGCCAAAAGCAGACCGGTCGCCACCACGGCACCAAATCCGAACGTCAAACGTGTCTTGATCTTCATCGCGGTCATCGATCCTTACCTCTCGGTTGCTTCGCTGCATCGCACAATAAACTACATTCAGTTACATCCCCTGGGGCACAGGTCAAGCTTTGCTGCACTATTTCCATGGTTGTCCATGGTCCCGGGCTCCGGATACGGGTTTTGCAAGGTCGAGGCCGTTCCAGGCGGTCTGCGGCAGGGCCGACCGACCCGAAAAGGCCGCTACCCGCAGGGTTGGAGCGAAATCGGGCGAGACATTGAACAGGCCCTAAGATGCCGGGTTCCACCACACGGCCCCGCGTGCACATGACTTCCCATCCCCCCTCCTTCCCTCTTGAACCCGATGCCCGCACCGAATCGGACGTCTGGTCGGAGTGGCTGCTGCGCCAGCGCCATGGGCAGGACACGGCCTACCAGGACGTAGTGCAGCAGGCGGTGCGCCGCTATGCAAACCGGCTGCTCGACGGCGCCCATCTGGCGGCGGGCCAGACCCTGGTCGACCTGGGCTCGGGCGAGGGGCTGATCCCCTTCGAGGCCATCCGTCGCATCGGTCCGTCACTGCAGGTGGTGTTGACCGACATCTCGGCGCCCATGCTGCGCCATGCCCACGGACAGGCCGAAGCCCTGGGGGTGCTGGCGCAGTGCCGCTTCGTGCAGGCACCGGCCGACGATCTGGGCGCGCTGGCCGATGGCTCGGCCGACCTGCTCACCTCGCGATCGGTGCTCGCCTATGTGGACGACAAGAAGGCCGCCCTGGCCGAATGCTTCCGCGTGCTCAGGCCCGGAGGGCGCCTGTCGCTGGCCGAGCCGGTGTTCCAGGACGATGCCCTGGCCGTCTGTGCCCTGCGCCAGAAACTTGACGCGCTGCCGCCCGCCAGCCGGGAACCCGCCGAGGTCCTGCTGCACCGCTGGAAATCGGCCCAGTTTCCCGACACACCCGAGAAGATGCTGGCCGATCCCCTGACCCGCTACACCGAACGCCATCTGCTGCACCTGGCCCAGGCGGTGGGTTTCGGTGAACTCCATCTGGAACTGCACATCGACCAGCGCCCCGGCGACTTCAGCAACTGGGAGACCTTCCTCGACATTTCGCCGATCCCGGGGCGGCCGACCCTGCGCGAGATCCTGGCGCAGCAGTTCAGTGCCGACGAACGGACCTTCCTCGAATTGAGCCTGCGGCCCTCGATCGAGGCCGGGCAGTTGCAGACCATGGACCGCATGGCCTATCTGCAGGCCCGCAAGCCACTGGCCTGAGCCGGGCGATCTGCAGACCCGAAGCGCGCCGCCGCCCCGACTCAGAACAGGTCGCCGGCCACCTTGGGCGGCACCACCCCCAGGTGCTTGAAGGCCGCCACCGTGGCGATGCGCCCGCGCGGCGTGCGCTGCAGATAGCCTTGCTGGATCAGGTAGGGCTCGATCACGTCCTCGATGGTGCCCGCCTCCTCGCCGATGCTGGCGGCGATGTTGTCCAGGCCCACAGGACCGCCGTCGAAGCGATGGATCACCGCCTCCAGCAGCTTGCGGTCCATCAGGTCGAAACCCTGGGGGTCGACGTCGAGCATGGTCAGCGCGCCCTGCGCCATGGCCTGGGTGATGCGCCCGTCGCCCTTGACCTCGGCATAGTCGCGCACCCGGCGCAGCAGGCGGTTGGCAATGCGCGGCGTGCCGCGCGAGCGGCGCGCGATCTCGAAGGCGCCCTCGTCATCGATCGGGGTGTGCAGCAGGCCGGCGCTGCGGCGCACGATGCGGGCCAGTTCCTCGGCGCTGTAGAACTCGAGCCGCGCCACGATGCCGAAGCGGTCGCGCAGCGGATTGGTCAGCATGCCGGCCCGGGTGGTGGCCCCCACCAGCGTGAAGGGCTGCAGGTCGAGCTTGATGCTGCGTGCCGCAGGGCCTTCGCCGATCATGATGTCGATCTGGTAGTCCTCCAGCGCGGGGTAGAGGATTTCCTCGACCAGGGGCGAGAGGCGGTGGATCTCGTCGATGAACAACACATCGTTCTTCTCGAGGTTGGTCAGCAGGGCCGCCAGATCCTTGGGCTTCTCCAGCACCGGCCCGCTGGTCTGGCGCAGGTTCACCCCCAGTTCGGCCGCCACGATGTGGCTCAGCGTGGTCTTGCCCAGGCCCGGGGGTCCGAACAGCAGCACATGGTCCAGGGCCTCGCCGCGCTTGCGCGCCGCGCCGATGAAGATGTCGAGCTGCTCGCGCACCTTGGCCTGGCCCACATAGTCGTCCAGCAGCTTGGGCCGCAACGCCCGTTCGATGGCCTCCTCGTTGGGCGAACCCGGCGTGGAGGACAGCACGCGCCGCTCGGGGGCGGGCATGGGAAGGGGGGCGAAATCGTCGGTCTGGATGGTCACGGCAGCAGGCAATACAGGCAGCGGCGGGCTGCGGCCCCCGACTATAGCGCCGGGCCGAGCTTTGCAGCGCCAGCGAAAAGAAGCCCGGCGAGGCTCAAGTGGCGGCCCCGCCAGCCGATAAGATGGGCGTAACAATTCGTTCCGGCCTGGTTACGGCACCGATCACCAATGACAACAACACGGTTCCCCCTGGTTCTTCCGCCCCTGGACTGGCGAGGCGGTGCGCTGGCACTCGGGCTCAGCCTGGGCCTGGCGGCCGCCGTCCACCCGGCCGAGGTCACCGAGAAGGCCGACGACGCCCGACCCGCCACGACCCGCGCAGAGGGCCGGTCCGCCGCCAAGGCCGAGACGAAAGACGATCTCGCCAGCCGCATCCGCGAAGGTGTGGAACTCAACAACAAGAGCGGCAAGAAAGGCAAGGGCAACGCGGGTTCGACCTACATCGAAGTCAAGGTGCCGCCGGCACCGACCCCGCGCCGCGCCTCCGGCGCCCTCGCCAACCCGGTCGATGTGCGGCGCGGGCCGGCCAGCCGGCCCGAGACCAGCCGCGAGGCGCTCGCCGCCCGGGCCGCCATGTTGGCCGCCGCCGTCGAGGAGCAGGAAAAGCCCAGGCCGGAGCCCATCATGGAGCACCACTGGGGCTACGAAAACGAGAATGGACCCAGCACCTGGAGCCGGATCAATCCCGACTTCAGCACCTGCGCCCTGGGCCAGCGCCAGTCGCCCATCCACATCCTCAGCTCGGATGTGCTGCTCGGCCCGGCCGAACCCCTGCAGCTCAACTACCTGCCCACCACCGGGTCGGTGGTCAACAACGGCCATACCATCCAGGTCGACCTGGACCCGGCCAGCCCCGACACCCTGACGGTGCGCGGATCGACCTATCGGCTGGTGCAGTTCCACTTCCACCACCCGGCCGAGGAGATGATCGACTACAAGGGCTTCTCGATGGTGGTGCATCTGGTGCACCGCAACGAGCAGAACCAGCTCGCGGTGGTGTCCGTGCTGCTCGACCCCGGGCCGACGAATGCCTTCATCGACAAGGTCTGGACCTACATGCCGCTGGACAACCAGGACCGGGTCGCCATGCCGCCGGGCTCGCTGGACCTGAACCAGTTGCTGCCCCAGGACAGGCGCTACTACATGTTCATGGGCTCGCTGACGACGCCCCCCTGCTCCGAGGACGTGGCGTGGACGATGTTCCGCGAACCGATCGAGGCCGCGCCCGAGCAGATCGACCGCTTCGCCCGCCTGTTCCCGCTGAACGCGCGGCCGCTGCAGCC
>JAFAMV010000176.1 GCA_019233055.1 Curvibacter sp. | reverse complement strand
TCGCTCAAGGCGGTGCTGGCCCCGTTCGTGGTCGCCTCCGTGCTGGCCTATGCCTTGAGCCCGCTGGTGAACCGCATCCACCGCCTCAGCCGTGGCCGCCTGCCGCGCAGCCTGATCGTGCTGCTGGTCGAGGCGGTGTTTCTGTTGGCGGTCATCAGCCTGGTGACCCTGATCGTGCCCATCGTGTCGCAGGAACTGCCCTTGATGCGCGAGCAGGTGCCCTTGCTGCTGGACCGGCTCAACGGCCTGGTCTCGCCGTTGGCGGGGCAGTTCGGCTACAAGCTGTCGCTGGACATCCCCAGCATCAAGGCGGTGGCGCTCAAGTACCTCAACACCAATGGCGAGGACGCGCTGACCTCGCTGATGTCCTCGCTCAAGCTCGGCGGCAGCGTGGCCCTGGCGGTGGTCGGCAATGCGGTGCTGATCCCGGTGGCGCTGTTCTATCTGCTGATGGACTGGGACCGTTTCGTCGGGCATTTCGTGCGCCTGGTGCCGCCGCGCCTGCGCGCGGGCTACGACAGTTTCATGGGTGAGGCCGATGCGGTGCTCGGCCAGTACCTGCGCGGGCAACTGCTGGTGATGCTGTCGCTGGCGGTGTTCTACAGCAGCGGTCTGGCGCTGTTCGGCCTCGATCTGGCGCTGCCGATCGGCATCTTCACCGGCATGGCGGTCTTCGTGCCCTACCTGGGTTTCGGCCTGGGCCTGCTGATGGCCACGGTGTCGGGCCTGCTGCAGTTCATGTCGGTCAAGGCCGTCGTGATGGTGGCCGTGGTCTACGGCCTGGGGCAGTTCATCGAGGGCTTCATCCTCACCCCACGGCTGGTGGGCGAGCGCATCGGTCTGCATCCGCTGATGGTGATCTTTGCGCTGCTGGCCTTCGGGCAACTGCTGGGCTTCATCGGCGTGCTGATCGCGCTGCCGGCCAGTGCCGTGCTGCTGGTGGGGGTGCGCCGCCTGCGGGCCGCCTACCTGTCCAGCCGCCTCTACACCGGTTGAGAGATCGATCCATGAAGCAACTGGCACTCGACATCGGCCTGGTCACCGGCCCGACCCTGGACCGCTTTTTTGCCGGCCCCAACGAAGCCGCCCTGCGCCATCTGCAGCTCTGGGCCGGCGAGGGCAGCGCCGAACACCTGCGCTCGCCGGTGCCGACCTACCTCTGGGGCGACAGCGGCAGTGGCAAGACGCACCTGCTCAAGGCGGTCGAGGCGGCCCTGCGCGAGCAGGGCGCCCGGGTGGGCTGGATGGATGCCTCGGTGCACCAGGCCGCCGAATTCGACGAGAACTGGGCCGCGGTGCTGATGGACGAGGTCCACCTCTACACCGCCAGCCAGCAGCATTCGGCCTTCAACTGGTTCGTCAATGCGCATGCGCATCAGCGCTGGGTGCTGTCGGCGGGCGCGCTGCCGCCGGCCGACCTGCAACTGCGCGAGGATCTGCGCACCCGCCTGGGCTGGGGCCATGTGTTCCATCTGCAGGTGCTCAGCGAGCCCGAGCGCCGTGCGGTGTTGCGCCAGGAGGCCGATGCGCGCGGCATCTTCTTGGGTGACGAGGTCATGGATTTCATGCTCAACCGCTTCTCCCGCGACCTCGGCAGCCTGATGCAGCTGCTCGACCAATTGGATGGTTTTGCGCTGCGCACCCAGCGTGCCATTACCATCCCGCTCATCAAAGCCATGCTCGAATCCGAGTGAGGCGCTTTCCATCCCTGTTCCGCATGCCTTCCCCATCGCCCATGAAGCTGGCCCTGTTCGACCTCGACCACACCCTGCTGCCGATCGATTCGGACTATGCCTGGGGCCAGTTCACCACCCGCATCGGCTGGACCGATCCGGTGGCCTTCGCCCGGCGCAACGACGAGTTCTTCGCCCACTACCAGGCCGGCACGCTCGATGTGCACGACTATGTCCGCTTCGCCATCGAGGCCGTGCGCCTGAAGGGCCCCGAGGCCGCCGCGCGTGCCCATGAGCAGTTCATGCGCGAGGTCATCGGGCCGGCGATCACGCCCCAGGCCCTGGCCCTGCTGCGCGAGCACCAGGCCGCCGGCGACCAGGTGCTGATCATCACCGCCACCAACGAATTCGTGACCCGCCCGATCGCCGCCGCCCTGGGCGTGAGCGAACTGATCGCGGTGCAATTGCAACGCGATGCCGCAGGCTGGTTCACCGGCGAGATCGACGGCATCCCGTCCATGCGCGAAGGCAAGGTGCGCCGTATGGAACAATGGCTGGCTGCGCGCCAGCTCGACTGGACGAAGGTGGAGAGCACCTTCTACAGCGACTCGACCAACGACGTGCCGCTGCTCGAGTGCGTCAACCACCCGGTGGCCACCAACCCCGATGCACGCCTGCGCGCCCTGGCCGAGGGCCGGGGCTGGCGCATCCTGGACCTGTTCCCAACAACAACATGATCAAGAAGTTCATCCACAAGCTGCTGGGCAAGCCGGCGGAGGGCGCCAAGAGCGCCCGGCCCAAATTCGGCAAGCGCGAAGAAGTGCCGCACAGCGTCCATGGCATCAACCCCGAGCTGGTGGACCGGCGAGCCGTCGAGGTGGTGCACACCCTGAAGGCGGCGGGCTACGAGGCCTACATCGTCGGCGGCGCGGTGCGCGACCTGCTGCTGGGCCTGCGACCCAAGGATTTCGACGTGGCCACCAACGCCACACCCGAGCAGGTCAAAGGCCTGTTCCGGCGTGCCTTCATCATCGGCAAGCGTTTCCGCATCGTGCATGTCGTGCATGGGCGCGGTCGCGAGCATGAGGTGATCGAGGTGTCCACCTTCCGCGCCTACCTCGACAACCAGGCCGCCGAGCAGGTCAGCGGCAACGAACGCACCAGCAAGCACGCGTTGGCCGGCATGACCCATGCCGTCGATGCCAGCGGGCGGGTGCTGCGCGACAACGTCTGGGGCCCGCAGGAGGAAGACGCGGTGCGCCGCGACTTCACCATCAATGCGATGTACTACGACCCCGAGACGCAGATCGTGGTCGACTACCACAAGGGCATCCAGGACGCCAAGAAGAAGACGCTGCGCATGATCGGCGATCCGGCCACGCGCTACCGCGAAGACCCGGTGCGCATCATCCGCGCGGTGCGTTTCGCGGCCAAGCTCAGCCCGCTGGGTTTCGAGCTCGACGCCAAGACCGCCGCGCCGCTGCAGGCTTCGCAGGCCCTGCTGGCCGACGTGCCGCAGAGCCGGCTGTTCGACGAGATGCTCAAGCTGCTGCAGACCGGCCACGCGCTGGCCACCATCGCCACGCTGAAGAAGCTGGGCCTGCAGCGCGGCATCTACCCGCTGCTGGATGTGGTGGTCGAGCGCGCCGACGCGCCGTTCGTGATCGCGGCGCTGCAGGACACCGACCGCCGCGTCGGCGAGGGCAAGCCGGTGGCGCCGAGCTTCCTGCTGGCCACGGTGCTGTGGCAGGACGTGCGCGAAGGCTGGGAGCAGCGTCTGGCGCAACGCCAGCACCCCTTCCCGGCGCTGCAGGAGGCCATCGACGAGGTCTTCAATGCCCGCATCGGTGACGTGTCGGGCCGTGGCAAGTTGGCCGCCGACATGCGCGAGATCTGGGTCATGCAGCCGCGTTTCGAGAAGCGCGTCGGCAGCACGCCCTACAGCCTGGTGGAGCAGCCGCGTTTCCGCGCCGGCTTCGATTTCATGCGCCTGCGCGCCGACATCGGCGAGGTCGAGGAGTCCCTGGCCGAATGGTGGGAAGAGTTCAGCACCGGTGACGACAACACCCGTGAAGACCTGATGGACCAGGCCCGCGAAGAGCAGAAGGCCCGCCAGAAGCCGCCCGCCGCGCGCCGTGCGCCGCGCAAGGTGGCTGCGGCAGCGCCGTCCGACGGGGCCGTCACGGCCGCCGAGGTGCCGCCTGACGCGTCGGTCGCGGCGGACCAGGAAGACGCTGCTTCTGCCGCGCCCAAGAAGCGCCGCCGCCGTCGCAAACCCGCCGGTGCCCGGCCCGCGCCCGGAGCCGATGCCCAGGATTGAGCCGTGAGCGAGCTCGCAGCCGGCCAGGCCCCGGCAGGGCCGATTCTGGCCCTGGTCGGGGTGGGCGGCAATCTGGGCGATGCCCGGACCACCGTCGAATCGGCCTTGCAGGCCCTGTCCGGGGCGGTGGTCGCCACCCGGCTCCTGAAAGCCTCTTCGCTCTATCGCACCGCCCCGCAGCAGTCCAGCGGGCCGGACTATGTGAATGCCGTGGCCCTGGTCGAAACACTTCTGAGCCCGCTGGCCTTGCTGCAGGCCCTGCAGTCGCTGGAGCAGGCCGCCGGGCGTGAGCGCCCCTACCGCAACGCGCCGCGCACCCTCGATCTGGACCTGCTCGCCTATGGCGATCTGAGGCTGGACACGCCGACCCTGATCCTGCCCCATCCGCGCATGCACCAGCGGGCCTTCGTGCTGCAGCCGCTGGCGGAGATCTGTCCGGAGCGGGTGAGTTCTGCCGAACTGGCGGCGGTGGCCGATCAGGCGGTCGAGCGATTCGGCTAGCCGAGTCGGGGAGAGAACCTCAGTCGAGCTTCGCGCCCGAACGTTTCACCACCTGCTCGTAGCGGCCCAGCTCGCTTTTCATGAAGGCCCCGAACTGCTCGGGACTGGTGGGCACCGGCTCGGCCAGGAGGCTGGTGAAGCGGGTCCGGGTTTCCGGGCTGTTCAGGGCCGCCACGAAGGCCTGGTTCAGGCGCGCCACGATGTCCCGGGGCGTCTGGGCCGGCGCCACCAGGCCCCACCAGGTGTCGATGCTGAAGCCCTTCAGGGTCTCCGAGATCGCGGGCACGCCGGGCAGCAGGGGGCTGCGCTGGGCGGTGGTCACGGCCAGGGCCTTGAGCTTGCCGGAGCGGATGTTGGGCGCGGCGGTGGCGAGGTTGTCGAAGTTGAAGTCGACCTCGCCGGCCAGCAGCGCGAGCTGCGCCGGGTTGCCGCCGTTGTAGGGGATGTGCAGGGCGTAGATGCCGGCCTGGGCCTTGAACATCTCGCCGGCCAGGTGGCCGGCGCTGCCGCTGCCGCCGCTGCCGAAGTTGAGCTTGGCCGGGTTGGCGCGGGCATAGGCGATCAGGTCGGCGACCGAGTCGATCTTCAGCCGCTGCGCGGTCTGGGCATTCATCACCAGCACATTGGGCACGCGCAGGATCTGGGTGATCGGTGCGAAGTCGCGGCCGGCGTCATAGGGCATGTGGCTGTAGAGCCAGGGGTTGACCGCATGGGTGGCGGTGGCCGCGATGCCGATGGTGTGGCCGTCGGGGGCGGCCTTGGCCACCAGATCGGCGCCGATGTTGCCACCGGCACCGGGCTTGTTGTCGACCACCACCGGCCCCAGGGTGTCTCGGACCTGTTCGGCCAGGATGCGCGCCGTGATGTCGACCGGGCCGCCCGGTGCATAGGGCACGACCAGGCGGATGGGCCGGCCGCCGGACTGGGCCCAGCCCGGGGCGGTGGCCATGCCGGCCGTCGCCGACAGCGATCCCAGCAGCCAGTGGCGGCGGTTCAGTCCCATGGTTCAGGCTCCGTGCTTGTCGGCCTCGCTGGTGAAAGCGTCGGCAAAGAATTCTTCGGCCGGCAGGCCGCGCTCGGCACTGTAGGCCAGGCGGGCGGACTCGACCACGATGGGGGCGCCGCAGGCGTAGACCTGATGGCCCGACAGGTCGGCGAAGTCGTCGAGCACCGCCTGGTGCACGAAGCCGGTGCGGCCGCTCCAGGCGTCTTCGGGCAGGGCGTCCGAGACCACCGGCACATAGCGCAGCTGCGGCAGCTCGGCCAGGCGCGCCTGGACCCAGGCGTCCAGGTACAGGTCGCCGGGGCGCCGGCCCCCCCAGTAAAGGCTCACCGGGCGAGTGATGCCCTTGTGCTGCAGCTGTTCGATGATCGCCTTGATCGGCGCAAAGCCTGTGCCCGAGGCCAGCAGGATGATGGGTTTGCCGCTGTCTTCACGCAGGAAGAAGCTGCCGAAGGGGCCTTCGACGCGCAGGATGTCCTTTTCCTTCAGGGCACCGAAGACGTGGTCGGTGAATTTGCCGCCGGGCATGTGGCGGATGTGCAGCTCGACCCCGGGCTGCTCGGCCTGGGTGTGCGGGGCGTTGGCCATCGAGTAGGCCCGCCGCGCGCCGTCGCGCAGGATGAATTCGATGTACTGGCCGGCGTGGTAGCGGAAGGTGTCGGTCGCCGGAAGTTGCAGTCGCAACTGCATCACGTCGTCGGACTTCTTCTCGAGCGCGCTGACGCGCACCGGCATCTTCTTGATCGGGAAGGCGCTTTCGTCGGTCACCTGGCGCGATTCGATCACCAGATCGCCCTGCGGCACGGCGCAGCAGGTCAGGATGAAGCCGGCGGCCTCTTCCTCGGGCGACAGGGCCTTGCTCTGGTGCTCGCCGTGCACCACGCTGCCTTCCAGCTTTCTGCATTTGCAGGAGCCGCAGGCGCCGTCCTTGCAGCCGTAGGGCAGACCCACGCCCTGGCGGATGGCGGCGGCCAGCACGGTCTCGTCGGGGTTGGCGCCGAAGGCGCGTCCGCTGGGTTGCACTGTGACGTTGAAGCTCATCTTTTCGGTATCCTCGGGGCCGTCTGTTGGAATCTGAACCCTCGATTTTGCCTTCAAATCAAACTCCCCTCGGCGCGCTGCCCGCGCGCTTCCGCCGCGAACGCGTGCTGATCGTGGGTTGCGGTGACGTAGGTCAACGCGTGGCCGGCCTGCTGCGGGGGCGGGTCCGCCTGCTGGCGTTGAGCTCGTCGCCGGATCGGCGCGCGCCTCTGCGGGCATCGGGTCTGACGCCTCTGGCGGGGGATCTGGACCGGCCCGACACCCTGAGGCGCCTGGCCGGCCTGGCGCAGCGGGTGCTGCATCTGGCGCCGCCGCCCGGCGAAGGTCAGGCCCGCTGGTGGCTGGATCCGCGCACGCTGGCGCTGGCGCGCAGCCTGCGTCGACGCAGCCTGCCGCAGTCGCTGGTCTATGTGTCCACCAGCGGCGTGTATGGCGACTGTGCCGGGGCGCGTGTCGATGAGACACGCCCGCTGTCGCCCGCCACCCCGAGGGCGCAGCGCCGGGTGGATGCCGAGCGGGTGGTGCGCCATCTGGGGCGCTCCTTGCGGGCCAGCATCCTGCGTGTGCCCGGCATCTATGCGCCCGACCGGGCGGGCGGGACGCCGCGTGAGCGCCTGCTGCGCGGCACACCGGTGCTGGAGGCCGGGGACGATGTCTTCACCAACCACATCCATGCCGACGACCTGGCAAGGGCCTGTCTGCTGGCGCTGTGGCGCGGGCAGCCCCAGCGGGTCTACCACGCCAGCGATGACAGCGAATTGCGCATGGGCGACTATTTCGACCTGGCCGCCGACCTCTACGGCCTGCCGCGGCCACCGCGTGTCTCGCGCGCCGAGGCGGCCGCCAGCCTGCCGGTCGGCCTGCTGAGCTTCATGGGCGAGTCCCGCCGCCTGATCAATCGGCGCTTGAAGACCGAACTGCGTCTGCAACTGCGCCATGCCACGGTGGACAGCGGCCTGAAACCCTGAACCGGCAGCATGAGACTGGAAGGGGCTGGGAAAGCATTTATTGACAGTGTCATGGTGCTTGGGTAAACAGGTCGGCCATTCATCCGTCAACCTTGATCCATGAAAAAACTGATTGCCGTGCTCCTGCCCTTGATGCTGTCGGGCATGAGCGCGCAGGCCGACATCGTCATCGGCCGGCTGGGCTCCCTGAAGAACCCGATTCCCGCGCCGACCACTGCAGCCGCAGCCGGCGGCTTCGATCTCTATGTGCGCAAGATCAACGAGGAGGGCGGCGTGGCCGGGCAGAAGCTCTCGGTGGTCTTCCGCGACGACGAATTCGATCCCAGGAAGGTGGTGGAGCGCAGCCGGGAGCTGATCAACGAGGACAAGGCCGTGGTCCTGATCACCCCGCAGGGCACGCCCGGCACCGAGGCCCTGATCAAGGAAGGTGTGCTCAAGGATGAGCACATTGCGGTGCTGGGCCCCTTCACGGGGGCTTCGCAGGTGTTGGCGGCGCCGAACATCTTTCCGCTGCGGTCTTCCTATGAGGACGAGGTGGCGGCCATTGCGCGGCAGATGAACATCCTGTTCCAGAAACGGGTGGCCTACCTGTACTACAAAACCTCGCAGGGGCCGCTGTTCGAGCCGGTGTTCCAGCGCATCGTCAAGGAGGCCGGCCTCGAGTACGTCGGCTCGGCGGGCTTCGACATCGATCCCGATCCGGCCAAGCAGGCGCAACTGGTGGCCAAGGCGGTCGAGCAGCTCAAGGGTCAGCGCCCTGATGCGGTCTTTGCCTTCGCCGTGGGGCCGACGTTTCCCATGAGCATGCTGTCGCTCAAGGAGGTGCTGGGGCCCGCCGTGGGTCGCTACACCTTCAGCATCAACAACTGGGAGGCCCTGGTCAAGAAGATCGGCGCGGCCGATGCCCAGGGGGTGGTGTTCTCCCAGGCGGTGCCCTATCCCTTCGGTGTCAAGCGCAAGATCGTCACCGAATACCTGCAGGACCTGAAGCACTACAGCCCGGAGACCACGCCCAACTTCTCGGGTCTGGAGGGGTACATGACCGCCAAGGTGCTGGTGACGGCGCTGCGCCGTGCGGGTGCCAACCCCAGCCGTGAAAAAGTGCTGGCCGCGCTGGAGGGCCTGGGCCGGCTGGACCTGGGGGACTACGTCCTGAACTATTCGCCCGTGCTCCACCGGGTCGAACCGTCGGTGGACATCACCATCATCGGCAGCACCGGCAATCTGATGAAGTGAGCCGCCTGCGGCAGTCGGCCGCGTTCAGGACCTGTTCACGGTCTTGTATCGGTCCCTGCGAGACCGTGAACAGATTTCCTCAGATCCCCTCGGGTTTGAGCAGGCTCTGCAGGCGATCGGCCGTCTCGAGCTGCAGGGTGCGCACCTCGGCACCCTGCAAGACCTTCAGTTCGATGCGGGCACCGGCAGGGCCAGGGTCATGGGCCCAGAGCTGGCGGTAGAAACCGGCCAGCGTGGAGACGCTGTTGCCATCCACCGCCAGCACCACATCGCCCGGCTGCAAGCCGGCGTTGTCCGCCGGGCTGCCCCGCGTCACGCGCAGGATGTCGATGCGGCCCGCCGCCTCACTCGAAATCAGGCCCAGCCAGGGGCGGTGGCTTTGGCGGCTGCTGCCGTCTCTTTGCAACTCGTCGAGCACCGGCTTGAGCAGATCCACCGGGATGAACAGGTTGCCGGGCACGGGATGGCTGCTGCCGGTGACATCGAGCAGCAACAGGCAGCCGATGCCCAGCAGCTCACCCGAAGGGGTGAACAGGGCTGCGCCCGCATGCGGCTCCACGGGTGGAGCGGTGTACAGGCCAGACTCGATGAGGTATTCCCAACTGCCGGCAAAAGCACGTTTGCTGACCAGTTGCGTGGGCAGGATGTCGCCGTCCTCGTCTTCGGCGGCACCCGTCATGACCTGCAACAACTCGCCCGGCGCGACATCGGCCGACGAGGCCAGGCGCACCGGCCTGATTCCGGGCAGCGGCAGCAGCGGGCGCACCAGCCCGAGACCGGTGGCCGGGTCGAAAGCCACGCTGCGCGCCGGCACACTGCGGTGATCCGCCGTGGTGAGGTCGATGGTCTGTGCTTCCTGGATCAGGTAGCCGACCGTCAGGGTCAGGCCGTCCGCACCGATCACCACGCCGCTGCCCATCCGCTCCTGACCCAGCACCAGGTTCGACGGGGCGTCTTCGATGGCGCTGACCTGCAGCCCCACGACGGCGGCCTGCGCCCGGTCGAAGGCGCGCAGCCGGGCTTCCACCGGCCCGTCCGGTGTGGCCGTCGCGGCCGTGGCGATGCCCCATAGGCCGATGGCCAGCATCAGGTGGAAAAAAGCACGGGTCATGTCGGATCCTGCATGCAAATGTCCTGCCAGCGCCCTCCTGGCGGCGACCATGGGGAGTATGCGCCTGCCGGGCGCGGTGTGCGGCCTCCCGATGCAGGAGTCCTTGTCGACAGCGTGCCTGCCGATTTGACCCGGGTCAGCCTGTGCTGGCCGTATCGGTGAAAAAATGACAGACTTGTGACATCCACTCGGGCTGCCCTGTCCGCATCCGCCAGGGGCAGCCCCGTCCAGAACCAGATCCGGGAGACGCCGACCATGCCAGAAAAGAGTTCATCCAGCCGTGCCCTGACCCCTGTCAGCCCCTTGGTGGGGCCGCTGCCGCGCAAAGGCCGCGCGGTGCGCAGCGGCGACACCGTCCCTTCGGTCAAGCCTGAGGCCTTGGCCCACCATGTGGCGCGTGAAGCCGCCGATGCCGCCCAGGGCCAGCAACTGGCCGTCGTGCTGTCCCTGCTGGACGGCCGCAGCAAGCAGCCCGGTGACAAGCGTGCCAAGGCCTTGCGGGCCCTGCTCGAAGGGGCTTCCAGCGACGATCTGCAGGTCCTCCGGGAGGCCCTGCTGAGCAAGCCCGAGGCCTCGGCCGGTGCGGGCGGGCTGCATCCCGACGAGGAGCTTTCGCGCGATTGGCGGCAGGGCGGGTATCCCTATCGCAACCTGATGCGCCGCAGCACCTATGAGAGCCAGAAATTCCGTCTGCAGGTCGAGTTGCTGAAACTCCAGGCCTGGGTCAAGGAGACCGGCCAGCGGGTGGTGATCCTGTTCGAGGGCCGCGATGCCGCAGGCAAGGGCGGGGCCATCAAGCGCTTCATGGAGCACCTCAATCCGCGTGGCGCCCATGTAGTGGCCCTCGAGAAGCCCTCCGACCTGGAACGCGGCCAATGGTATTTCCAGCGCTATGTGCAGCACCTGCCCACGCGCGGTGAGATCGTGCTGTTCGACCGCAGCTGGTACAACCGCGCCGGGGTCGAGCGCGTCATGGGTTTCTGCAGCGATGCCGAGTACACCGAATTCATGCGCCAGGCCCCCGAGTTCGAGCGGCAACTGGTGCGCAGCGGCACCCACCTGGTCAAGTTCTGGTTCTCGGTGAGCCAGGAGGAGCAGCGTCGCCGCTTCAAGGAACGCGAGTCACACCCGCTCAAGCAATGGAAGCTCAGCCCCATCGACAAGGCCTCGCTCGACAAATGGGATGACTACACCCTGGCCAAGGAGGCGATGTTCCGCGACTCGGACACCGCCGATGCCCCGTGGACTGTGATCAAGAGCGATTGCAAGAAGCGCGCACGCCTCCACGCGATGCGCTATGTGCTGCATCGCCTGCCCTATGCCAACAAGGATGCGGAGCAGATCGGCCAGCTCGACCCGCTGATCGTGGGGCGGGCCCATGTGGTCTATGAGCGGGGCGAGCACCCGGGCAGCGCGATCCTGTGAGGTGGCGCCACCTCGCGCAGGCGGGGGGCGCGGTGGTCAGAGGAGTTTGTTCCAGATGACCTGTGTGTTGACCTTGTCCACGACAGTGCAGTTGACGCCCTGGGCAATGCCGGCGGGGCTGGCCGCCGAAGCGGTGACCAGGCTGGTCACCGTACCGGAGGCGAAGGTCAGGGTCATGCTGATATTGCAGGCGCGGAAGTAGTCGTAGCCCGTGATGCTGGCCTGGGTGCCGTTGATGGTGCCGCCGTAGAGCGAGAAGAAATCAAGGTATTGAGGTTGGATCGTTCCACCGGGTGAGCTGAGGGAAAGACCGGGCGAGCTGATGTTGCTGTAGCCGGTGGACACCACCGAATTGCCATTCTGGTAGATGGTCAGAAAGTAGTTCGGATTGGCGGTGCTCTGGTAGACCCCGTCGTAGGGGCCGGCGGCCAGCAGGGCCGTGGAACAAAGGCACAGGGCGGCAAAGCAGGCGCCCGGTTGGGTGATTCGCTTCATGGTGGCGCCCTTCATAGTATTTTGGTCCATTGGGTGGACGTACCGACTGCATCGATCTGCTGGCATTGGATGCCTTGGGCCAGGCCCTGGGCGGTGGCGCTGGCACCGGTGACCGTGGTGGCGGCCCCCGACGTGGTGAAGGCGATCGTCAGGGCCACATTGCACGATCGGTAGGCGTCGTAGCCCGAGAGAGTCCCCTGTGAGCCGCTGATGCTGCCGCCGAGCAGATTGAAGTAGTCATACCAGGCGGGGGCGAAATTCCCGCCCGCACTGCTCACGGTGAGCCCGGACACAGCGGCGTTCGAATAGACCGTGACCACAAGGCGGCTGCCACTCTGGTACGCGGTGAGGTACAGATTGCCGTTGGTCGTGCTCTGGTAGACGCCTCCCACGTTGACCGGGGCCGTCTGCACGGTCGGTCCCCAACTGCGGATCAGGGCATAGACGTCCACGGAACCCAGGCCGGTGGTCTGGTCATAGGCGGTGGTGGCCTGGAAGCCGGTGGTGCCGGGGACCGAGTTGTTGCCGCTGGTGATGTCGTGGAACACCACCGGCGACCCGGTGGTGTACTGGCTGTTTCCAAGCTGATAGAGCCGGGCGGCCGGGTTGCCCTGGCGCTGGCCTGTGGCCTGGACCAGCAGGGCCAGCACGCCTGCGAAGGCGGGGGCCGCGGCCGAGGTGCCGCCCACGTAGATGGCCTGGTTCTGGGACATGACGGCGTAGGGCGTATGCCCTGCGGCCGCCAGCGAGACATCCGGCAGGTCGCGCTGTCCGTCTGCGGGCACACCAGGGGCCTGCTGCCAGGCGGGCTTGCTGAAATAGCTCGACGTGCCGCCACCGGTGGCCCAGAGATTCGATCCGCCAAGGAAGCCGCTCTCGTTCCAGGCGAGCTCAGGGATATAGCCCAGGGCCGAGACCTTGTAGTTGCCATTGGCGGCGCCCCAGTAGTTGCCCGATGCGTCGTTGAACATCGTGCCACCGATCGCCAGGTTGTAGGGCGTCGACGCCAGCCCGTTGACGGCCTTGCCGCCGACGCTGGTGGCTGAACTGTCGACGTCGCAGCCGGCCGCTCCGGAGTCTCCGGAACTGATGACCACCGACATGCCTTGTGCCGCAGCCTGTTGCCACAGGGTGTTCATGAAACTCATGGCCGAGCTGCCCAGGCTCGCCTCGCACAGACCGAAGCTCATGCTGAGCACCGGGGCGAGGTTGTTGTTGACGGCATATTGCGCGGCAATGAACGTCCCGTCCGTGGTCTGTGTCGAGGCTGCGGTGACGAACAGGATGGTGGCACCGCGGGCCACGGCACCGGACCATTCGACGTCCAGATCGGCTTCGCCGTCCTCGGAGGCCCCCAGGTCGCCGGGGTCATTGGCGGCCAGCACGATCTTGGGGGTGTTGGGGCTCAATCCGTAAGCCTGACGGAATCGCACCCAGTCTCCGATGCCGGGGTTCGTGCGGCCGATGATGGCGATGCTCTGTCCCGTGCCGTCAATGCCTGCCGCGTAGGCCGCACTGGTGTTGTAGATGGCTGCGAAGTCGTCCGGAGCCAGTGCGTGCTGGGTGGACGTCAGGTTCATCCTGCTGATCAGGGGGCCATGTTGCGGCGCGGGCCTGAGGCTGTGGAGGGAGACCGGTCCGGCCACGATCCCGGCCAGCTCATTGGGCACCGATGGATCCTGGTCATTGGCGATGACGGTCTGGCCATTGACCAGGTATTGTCCGAGGCTGGTCTGGAAAGCCTGCTGGACCTGGCCTGCCTGGCCTGAGAAATTGATCCACAGGCCGCTGGCAGCGACCGAGTCGATCGTGAAGCCCTGCGCCTGCAACCAGTTGCTCACCCGGGCCACCTCGTCCGAGGTGGGGCCGAAGCGCTGGCCGAACTGCTGCGGCGTCAGCCATTGATGGTATTGCGGGCTCGTCGGATCTTGCTGTGCCTGCAGGAAGCGTTCCAGCAACAGGCGCTTTTCGCGCGTGCCTTGAAGGGCCAGCGTGATGTGCTGCATGGGGGTGCCGACCGGAACCGTCCCCAGCCGGGTGCTGGTGCGGGTCAGTGCCAGTGTGTTGCCAGCCAGCCGGCTGACCGTGGGCAGGGACTGCGCCTGGGCTGCCCATGTCGCGGCGAGCATCAAGACCAGTCCGAGTGTTCTGCGCAACGGACGTTTGGATTCCATGCCGATTCCTCCCTCAGTTGACGGCCTGCCAATGGATGCGTGAGGTCGCATCGGCATCACGGGCCGACGTTGTGAGGCGAGTCTAGTGCAATTTCCGAACGGAGCGACCGATGTCAGATCACCCCGTTTCGGCGCAGATCGGCCATGCGTTCCACATCCAGCCCCATCTCGGCCAACACCTCCTGTGTGTGCTGACCCAGGGCTGGCGGGGCATTGCGCAGCACCGGCGGGTGGTTGCCCAGGCGCAGCGGGCTGGCCACGCCAGTGATGCGGTCCACCCCATCGCCCGCGTCGCGGGGCAGGCTCACGGCCAGGCCCCGGGCGCGGACCTGAGGGTCGTCGAAGGCGCGGCCGATGTCGTTGATGGGGCCGCAGGGCACGGCCTTGTCTTCGAGCAGGGTGATCCAGTCGCCGGTGCGGCGGGTGCGGGTCAGCTCGCACATCATCGGAATCAGCGTCTCGCGGTGCTTGACGCGCAGGGTGTTGCTGGTGAAGCGCTCGTCCTGGGCCCATTCGGGGCGACCGGCGGCCGCGCAGAAGCGGGCGAACTGGCCG
>JAFAMV010000123.1 GCA_019233055.1 Curvibacter sp. | reverse complement strand
TGGACATCGGACTGGAATATTTTCGCCACCCCAGAAATCAGGGCCTTCTATCCCTGCTCAGACAGCCGTTCTGGAATCCCACGGCTCCATGATGTGTAGAGACGTCCGGTGCCCATCATCGGTGGGCCGTCGGTGGACATCCAGTCCGTTTTGCCCCTCCCTCGCCCTCTCCAACTGCACCACCTCAACCCCGGCTGATGCGCTGCAGCCCCGGGTCTGACAGCACCTCGATGCAGCGGTAGCCCAGACGCAGCACCCCCTGCTGCACCATGCGTTTCAATTCGAGGCTGAGCGTCTGGCGGGTGATGCCCAGCATCATGGCCAGGGCGTCCTGCGAGACCCGGATCCGCCGACGCGACTGCGGCGCCAGGGCCGCGTCGCCACGCGACAGATGGATCAGGCGCTGGGCGATGCGCGCGCGGGTGGACAGCAGGGCGGTGTGGCCCAGGGCCTCATAGAGCAGGCGGTAGCGCCCCGTGATCAGCTCGGCCACCGGTCGCGCGAAATCGGCGTCCCGCATCAGGTCGGCGAAGGCCTCGGCGGGCAGGGCCAGCACCTGCGTCGGCCCCTGGGCGACGGCGTTGTTCAGGCAGGGCTGCAGCCCGACCAGGGCCGATTCGCCAACCCAACTGCCCGCCTCCATCACCGCCATGATGTGCTCCTTGCCGTCTTCCCGCAGCGTGGACAGCAGCACCGCCCCCCGCAGCACCCCATACCAGGCACGCGGCCGCTCTCCCTGACGGAACAGCGGTTCGCCCGCCTGGAGGGCCAGCGGCGTGGAACGCGCCACCATGGCCCGCCGGACCGCCTCCGAGAGGCCGGCGAACCAGGGGTTGATCGACAGGGTGTGTTCCAGCTCGATGGTGGAGAGAGGCATAGGGGAAACACTTAAATCGTCAAATACCTGACGGTCTGGGCGCTCGACTGGACTATATCGTCTGGATCGCCCCCCCCCACAGAACAGGAGACATCGCCCATGAAGGACCGAGCCCATTTCACCCGTATGCAGGACAGCACCGCCGAAGACTGGCAACGCATCGGCGGCGAGTTCATGCAGTACGCCCAAAGCCTGCCGGACCGCGTGCTGACCCACCTGCGGCTGCTGGACGGCGACTACGGCGGCTTTCCGATCGACCGCCTCAGCCACTGCCGACAGACCGCCACCCGCGCCCTGCGCGACGGCCGCGACGACGAATACGTGGTCTGCGCCCTGCTGCACGACATCGGCGACACCCTGGGCAGCTACAACCACCCCGACATCGCCGCCGCCATCCTGCGGCCCTTCGTCAGCGACGCCAACCACTGGATGATCCAGCAGCACGGCATCTTCCAGGGCTACAACTTCTTCCACCACATCGGCCTGGACCGCCACATGCGCGACCGCTTCAAGGACCACCCGCATTACGCGCGCACCGAGGAATTCGTCGCGCTCTATGACGACCCCGCCTTCGATGCCCAGGCCGAAACCCTGCCGCTGTCCGAATTCGAACCCCTGCTGCGGCGGGTGTTCCAGCAGCCGCGCCACACCATCTACAAAGCCCAATGAAAGGAGACCACCCCATGAACACCCCCTCCCTCAAAGACCAGGTCAGCCCCGAGGAATGGCAGCTGCGCTGCGACCTGGCCGCCGCCTACCGGCTGGTGGCCCTGCTGGGCTGGAGCGATCTGGTCTTCACCCACATCAGCGCCCGCATCCCCGGGCCCGAACACCATTTCCTCATCAACCCCTACGGCCTGCTGTTCGAGGAGATCACCGCCTCCAGCCTGGTGAAGGTCGACCAGCAGTGCCGCAAGCTGATCGACAGCCCGTTTCCGGTCAACCCCGCCGGCTTCACCATCCACAGCTGCATCCACGACGGCCGTCCGGACGTGGGCTGCGTGCTGCACACGCACACCCGGGCCGGCGTGGCCGTCAGCGCCCAGCAATGCGGCGTGCTGCCGATCAGCCAGCAGAGCACCTTCGTGATCCCCCAATTGGCCTACCACGACTATGAGGGCGTGGCCCTGCGCGACGACGAGAAGCCACGGCTGCAGAAGGACCTGGGCGACAAGACCTACCTCATGCTGCGCAACCACGGCCTGCTGACCGTGGGGCCCACCGTGCCCGAGGCCTTCCTGGCCATGTACACCTTCGAGACCACCTGCCAGATCCAGATCGGCGCCCAGGCCGGCGGCGCCCTGGTCCAGGTCGACCCGAGGATCATGGACAACATGCCGCAGGTGATCCAGATGGTGACCAAGGGCCAGGGCGCGGGCATCGCCTGGCCTGCCCTGCTGCGCAGGCTGGCGCGGCAGATGCCCGGCCACGATCAATGAGCCGGCCGGCGCGGACCGGGGCGCCGCTGCAGGGCGGCGCCCCGCCCGCCCACGCCGCCTCTGGACCTTTGGCCGACGAGACCGGACGCCAGCGCGTGCTTCGGTGATTCCTCGATAATGCGGAGTTACCCCCACTCCGCATGAATCCCGACGCACAACACCTCTGGCGCGCCCCGCGCTGGGCCCTCGCGATCCTCCTGGCCGTGCTCAGCATGCTGGGACCGTTCTCGATCGACACCTACATCCCGGCCTTCTCGGGCATTGCCCAGGCCCTGGGCGCCAGCCCGGTGGAGATGCAGCAGACGCTGTCGGCCTACCTGTTCGGCTTCGCCTTCATGAACCTGTTCCACGGCGCGCTGGCCGACAGCTTCGGGCGCAGACCGGTGGTGCTGGGCGGCATCGCGCTGTTCACCCTGGCCTCGGCAGGCTGCGCGCTGTCACAGAACATCGGCCATCTGGTGCTCTTCCGGGCCCTGCAGGGCCTGTCCACCGGGGCCGGCGTGGTGGTGTCGCGCGCCGTCATCCGCGACATGTTCGCGCCCTCCGAGGCACAGCGGGTGATGAGCCAGGTGACCATCTATTTCGGCATCGCCCCCGCGATCGCCCCCATCGTCGGCGGCTGGCTGTTCGTGCACCTGGGCTGGCACAGCGTCTTCTGGTTCCTGACCGGCGTGGGCGTGCTGCTGTGGAGCGCCAACTTCAGGCTGCTGCCCGAGACCCTGCACCCCTCCCAGCGCCAGCCCTTCCAGGTCCGGCACCTGCTGGCGGGCTATTGGCAATTGGGCTCCAGCCCCCGCTTCCTGCTGCTGGCGCTGGCCAGCGGCGTGCCGTTCAACGGCATGTTCCTGTATGTGCTGTCGGCGCCGGCCTTTCTCGGCCAGCACCTGGGCCTGGCGCCCACCCATTTCTTCTGGTTCTTCCTGCTGACCATCAGCGGCATCATGAGCGGCGCCTGGCTCAGCGGCCGCCTGGCCGGCAAGATCGCGCCCAAGCGCCAGATCCGCCACGGCTTCGTCATCATGCTCGGCATCTCGGTGCTGAACCTGCTGGCCAACTTCCTGTTCGAAGCCCGGGCCGAGTGGGCGCTGCTGCCGATCGCGATCTTCGCCTTCGGCTGGGCGCTGATGGTGCCGGTGGTCACCCTGCTGGTGCTCGACCTCTACCCCGAGCGGCGCGGCATGGCCTCATCGCTGCAGGCCTTCATCGGCTCCACCGCCAACGGCGTGGTGGCCGGCGTGGTGGCGCCGCTGGTGATGTCGTCCACCCGCCATCTGGCCCTGGCCTCGTTGCTGATGATGAGCGTGGGCCTGCTGGCCTGGACCTGGCTGCACCGCCAGTGGCCCGAAATCGGGCGCCACCCCCACAGGGCCGACTGAGGCCTGCCGCACCGGCCCGGGTTCTCGGCCTCAGACCTGACGCCGGTCGCCGTCCTGCTGCTCGTCGTAGAAGCGGGCCTTCTCCCGGTACATCTCCTGGTCCGCACGCAGCACAGCTGCGTCCAGCGAGTCGCCTTCCTGGCAACTGGCCTGCCCGATCGACAGCGACAGGGGACGCCCGTTGTAGAACTGGTTGTTCAACTCGATCATCGACCCGATGCGCTCACGCAGGGCCTGGGCGGCACGGGCATCGGAGGCCGGCAGCAGCACCGCGAACTCATCGCCGCCGATGCGCGCGGCGCAACCCGGCGCGTCCACGGCCTTGGTCAACACCTCGCCGGCCCGGCGCAGCAGGGCATCGCCGGCCCCATGCCCCTCGTCGTCGTTGATGCGCTTGAGCCCGTTGAGGTCGATGACCAGCACGCTGACAGGCCAGGGCCCCTTGCGGGCCAGCCGGTTGAGTTCGTCGGCATAGTAGGCCCGGTTGCGCAGGCCGGTCAGCACATCGTGCTTGCCCAGGTACTCGAGGTAGGCCTCGGCCTTCTTGCGGGCGGTGATGTCGACCAGGGACACCAGCACCAGGCTCCAATCCTTCTCGTGGCCGTCGAGCACCGAGAACTGCATGTGGATGTGCAACTGCTCGCCACCGAGGGCATAGTTGACCACCTCGCGCTGCTGCACGAGCCGGCCCTGCCACAGGTCGGCCAGTTGGTCGGAAAAGGAATCGACCATCTCGCCCCGGAAGACCCGGCTCAACTGCCCGAGCAGATGTGGCTTGGACTCGGCACCGAACATCTGCAGCGTCAGCTGGTTCACGTCGATGACGCGGATCTCCTGCATGCAACGGGTGACGAAGTCGGGGTGCACGCGCAGGAAAGTCTGGAAATCGACGATGCCCTGCAGGCGCGCGTCGTCCAGCAGGCGCTTGACGGCACTGAAGTCCTCCACCCACAGCGACACCGGCGAATGCTCGAAAAGGTCGCGGGCATAGCGCTCGCTGCGGGTCAGGCGGGCCAGGTTGGCGCTGACATCGGTCACATCCTCCAGCGACACCATCACCCGGTCCCAACTGGCCTCATGCCCCTGCAGGATCCGCGCCCGCACCAGGACTTCGAGCCGGCGGCCATCGAGGGTGTAGTTGATGGTCTGGTTGACGAACTCGACCCGGCCGGCCCACAGCTGGGACCACTCTTCGAGCACCCGGTCGAGCATGTCCCCCCGGAAGATCTGCCCCAGCCCCGCCAGCAGCTGCGGCAGATCGGCGGCCCCGAACAGCTCGAGGGTCTTGCGGTTCACCTGCAGCACGCGGATGCTGGCCGCCCCTTGCGCCACCAGTTCGGGAAAGCGCCTCAGGTGGGCCCGCAGGTCGGTGACGCCGCTGGCGCGCAGGCCCTCGAAGAACTGTTTGAGCAGGCTGAAATCCTCCAGCCACAGGGACACCGGGGCCAGATCGAACATGTGCTCGAAATCAGCCGAAGCGGACGGCGAGACGGATTCGGACGTGGGTGCGGATGAAGCCAAGGGAAATACCTCCGGGCACCATTGTCTCCGCCGACCGGCGCCACCGTCACCATCGCACAGGCAAAAAAAAGCGCAGAGGCCGAAAGGCCCTGCGCCATGGAGGCCTCGGTCAGAGGCCGCCAAGGTGGCCCCGAAGGGCCGGGTCCCGACTCAGCGGGCGGGACGCTTGCGCGCGTCGTGCGGGACGAAGGGGCGAGCACCGCCGCCTGCCGCATGGCGGGCACCTGCGGGCTTGCGACCCACCACCTCGCCGCGCGGCGCGCCACCGGCAAAGCCGTCGCGCTCACGGCGCACGCCGCCGCCGAAATCACCAAAACCGGATTTGCGGCCGTAGCCCTGGTTGTCGCGCGGGGCTTCACGGCGGCCATTGCCGCCGAAGCCCTCGCCCTGGAACCCGTCGCCACGGAAGGCAGGGCGGGCACCGCCGGGGGCGCGTTCGTTGCGGTCGCCGAAACCACCACCGAAGCCGCCGCCGAAACCGCCGCGGTCACCGCCACCGAAGCCACCCCGGTCGCCACCGCTGCGGCCGCCGCCGCCGAACTTGCGGTCACGGCTGTGGTTCTCGTTGCGGCTGCGGCCGCTGAAGTCGCCACGCGGACGCGATTCGGGGAAGCGCTGCTGCGGCTCCATGCCCGGGATCACCTCGGCCTTGAAGGTCTGCTTGCTGTAGCCCTCGATGTCGAAGATCTTGCGGCGGTCGCGGAACTCGGCAAAGGTCACGGCCAGGCCGTCGCGTCCGGCACGGCCGGTGCGGCCGATGCGGTGGGTGTAGTCCTCGGCCTTCATCGGCAGGCCGAAATTGAACACGTGGGTGATCGTGGGCACGTCGATGCCGCGCGCCGCCACATCGGTGGCCACCAGGATCTGCACCTGGCCGTTGCGCAGCGCCATCAGGCGGCGGTTGCGCAGGCCCTGGCTCAGTGCGCCGTGCAGCGCCACGGCCGAGAAGCCTTCCTGCTGCAGGTCATTGGCCAGGCCGTCGCATTCGACCTGGGTGCTGGCGAAGACGATGGCCTGATCGATCGAGGTGTCGCGCAGCCAGTGGTCGAGCATCTTGCGCTTGTGATGGGCGTTGTCGGCCCAGAACAGCACCTGCTTGATGTTGGCGTGCTTTTCCTGCGGCGAATCGATCTGCACGCGCTGCGGCTCACGCATCACCCGGGCAGCCAGTTGCTGGATGCGCGGGGCGAAGGTGGCGCTGAACATCATGGTCTGATGGCGCTGGCTGGTCAGTTGGTTGATCTCGGCCAGGTCGTCGGAGAAGCCCAGATCCAGCATGCGGTCGGCTTCGTCCACCACCAGGAACTGCACCTGGTCGAGCTTGATCTGCTGCGAACGCTGCAGGTCGAGCAGGCGCCCCGGGGTGGCCACCACCAGGTTGGCGTTCTGCAGCTTGGCGATCTGCAGCTGATAGGGCATGCCGCCGACCACGCTGGCCACGCGCAGGCCGCGGCAATGGCGCACCAGGTCGATGGCGTCATGGGCGACCTGCTGGGCCAGTTCGCGGGTCGGGCACAGGACCAGCGCGCCGGGCACGGCGGCCTTGAAGTTGCGGCTGTTGGTCGGGTCCTTGCGCTTGGGGCGCTTGGGCGCCGGCTCGCCACGGGCGGCGGCCTCGGCACTGGCGCGCTCGAATTCGGCGCGGGCTGCGGCTTCGGCCTGGGCCTGCTGACGGATCAGGGTGTGCAGCACGGGCAGCAGGAAGGCGGCGGTCTTGCCGCTGCCGGTCTGGCTGGACACCATCAGGTCGGTGAAGTGGTCCGATTGGCCTTCGGCGGGCTCGGCCGGCAGGGCCAGGGGAATCGCCTTGCGTTGCACCTGGGTCGGATCGGTGTAGCCCAGGTCGGCCACGGCCTGCACCAGTTCGGGCGCCAGGCCCAGTTCGATGAAGCCGTTGGGCAGGGTCGGCTCGGGTGCGGCTTCGACTTCAGGGGCCAACAGTTGCTGGGCCAGCTGGGCCACGTCGCCGGCGGTCGAGGGATTGGAGATGTCGGCAGGCGCGAACTCGCCCTGCACTGCAAGAGTGTCGGTCATGGTTTTCTCACACGAAATACGCCGCCAGCGCAACCGGCGGGCGCTTCGTCAATGGTTAAACAACATCAACCATCAAACGAAGCCTGCGCCAGAAAGGGGTCGAAGGACCTTGGCGCGGGTGGGCGTTTTAGCGAATCTGCCAGGCATTGTGCTGGCGGCCGCTGACCCGGGAGTGAAGGGAGATGCACATCAGCACCCCCTTCGTCGGGAGTGCAGCCTTGGATTATGGCATCTCTAGGGTTTTCCCGCAAGGGCCGGATTCAAACCTTGAGAAAGTGCTCGCGGTAGTGGGCCAGTTCGTCGATCGATTCATGGACATCCGCCAGGGCCGTGTGCTTCTGCGCCTTCTTGAACGAGCTGTAGACCTCGGGCTTCCAGCGCTTGGCCAGTTCCTTCAAGGTGCTGACATCGAGGTTGCGGTAATGGAAGAAGGCCTCGAGCTTGGGCATGTAGCGGACCAGGAAGCGCCGGTCCTGGCCGATGGTGTTGCCGCACATCGGGGCCGTGCCCTTGGGCACGTACTGGCTCAGGAAGGCGATGATCTGCGCCTCGGCCTCGGCTTCGGTCGTGGTCGAGGCCTTCACCTTGTCGATCAGGCCGCTGCGCCCATGGGTGCCCTTGTTCCAGGCGTCCATCTTGTCGAGTTGCTCATCGCTCTGGTGGATCACCAGCACCGGCCCCTCCACCCTGGGCGTGAGCGATGGCCCGGTCACGACCACGGCGATTTCGATCAGACGGTCCACATCGGGCTCGAGCCCGGTCATTTCGCAGTCCAGCCACACGAGGTTCTGGTCTGATTTGGCGAGGGAGGGGGTGATTTCTGGCATGGGCAGGATTGTCGCCTAAGCCTTGGATCCCGGGCTGGCCTGGGCGCAAACCGGCCTTCGGCAGGGGCTGTAGGCCGGGGGGGGCGCTATAAGTGAAACTGCCTGATTCGGCAGGGGTCTGGCTTCAGCATTGGCTGAAGTCAGGGCGGCGCTTTTGATGAAAACTCTTTGTTCGGCTTCGCCTCACCCCTGCCTGCGGCAGGGCCTGGCTTCAGCATTGGCTGAAGTCAGGGCGGCGTTTTTGGCGAAACCTCCTTGTTCGGCTTCGCCTCACCCCCGCCTTCGGCGGGGCCTGACTTCAGCATTTGCTGAAGTCAGGGCGGCGTTTTTCCATGAAGGCGGTGAAGGCTTCCTTGGCGGCGGGTTCGCGCAGCATGCGGCCGAAGCTGGCGCCTTCCTCGGCCATGCGCTGCGACACCAGGGTCGCCTGGCCGCCCTTCATGAGGCGCTTGGTCTCGATCAGCGAACTCAGAGGCTTGGCCGCCAGCTTGCGGGCCACGGACTGGGCCACGCTGTTGGCCTCGGTGGGCGGCACGACGCGGTTGACCAGGCCGACTTCGAGCGCGGCCTCGGCCATGAAGGGCTCGCCCAGCAGCAGGGCTTCGGCGGCGCGGTGGTAGCCCAGCATCTGCGGCACCAGCAGGCTCGAGGCCGCCTCAGGGCACAGGCCCAGGTTCACGAAGGGCATCGAGAAGGCCGCGTTGTCGCCGGCATAGACCAGGTCGCAATGGAGCAGCATCGTGGTGCCGATGCCCACGGCCGGGCCGCAGACGGCCGCCACCACCGGCTTGGCGAAGGTGGACAGGCCGTGCAGGAAACGGAACACCGGCGAATCCTGTCCGGCCGGGGGCTTGTTCAGGAAGTCGCCGATGTCGTTGCCGGCACTGAAGATGGTGGCGTCACCCTGCAACACCACCACCCGCACGGCGGCCTCGGCGGCGGCCGTCGCCAGGGCGTCGGCCATGGCGGCATACATGTCGGAGGTGATCGAGTTCTTCTTGTCGACGCGGTTCAGGGTGATGGTGCAGACACCGGCTTCGGTGTGGACCAGGATGTCTTGGCTCATGGGCGCTCCTAGGGGTGGGTGGGACGGGCGGGCGGGCATGGCCCGCGCCTATTCCTTGAAATAGACGATCTGGTGGGTGCTGACGAGCAGTCGGCCGGCCTGGTTCCAGAGTTGGGCGGTCTGATCGAAAAAGCCGTTGCGGAACTCCTGCGCCCGCGCCTGGCCCAGCAGATAGCCCGAGCCGGTGGCCTGCAATTCGGAGCGGCCCGCGTGGAAGTAGGTGGTGATGGACACGGTGCCGGCCGGCACGCGCGAGGCCCGACGCAGCCAGACCCGCGGGAAGAAGATGTCGGACAGGGCCGCCAGCGAGGCGAAATCGAGCGGGCGCGGCGGGTCGTCGCGCAACCAGAGCTGCGACAGGCTGTCGTCGCCACGGCCGTCCCACTGCTGGGGAATGATGCCGCGCACCGGGCGCATCTCGTAACGCTTGACCCATTCCACACCCTTGGCGATGACCAGGCGCTCCACCTCGGCGGGCGCCGGCACGGGAGGCATGGGCGTGTCCGACACGCTCCAGGTCTCGCGTCGGGCCGCGGTCACCGCGGTGGCGGTGGTGGTGACCACCGGCTGGCCGTCGGCGTCGTTCTGCACGATGGAGATCGTCCAGTGCTGGGTCGACCGGTTGGTGCGCACCGGCTGGGCCTGGACCTCGAAGGCGCCTTCGGCCAGCGCCCCGGCGTAGTTGACCGTCAGGGACAGGGGCTCGCCGAGCAACTGCGGGTGGCGCAGCACGGCCTGCAGGGCCACGGCCGCGGTGGTGCCGCCGAAGGGCCCCACCATGTTCCAGTAGTCCGGGCTGGTGTGGCCCAGGTAGGTCTGCAGCGCCGCGTCGGGCGTGCGGGGCTGCAGGCGCAGCGCGACATCGAAGAGGTGATGGCTCATGGGGAAGAAGTGTCGGTCAGTCGGGGGCGTCAGGCAGTCGACTCGGTGACGCCCGAACCGTGCAGGCCGGCCAGGGCATTCAGGCCGGCAATGGTACGCGGCCACAGCGTGGCCCTGAAGCTTTCGCGGAACCAGCCGAAGTGCCCGATGCGCCGGGCCTGGACCTCGGCCGGGCGCACCACCTCGATGCGCCGGGGCGCATTGGCATAGAGGCCCATCAGGCTGCGCGTGCCCTGCAGGGTCATGAGTTCGTCGTCGGCGATCGACAGCGCCAGCACCGGAAAACGCACCTGGGCATAGCGCTGGTCGGCCGCCTGCCCCTCGGCACCCGCGCTGTAGCGCGGGTTCAGGCACCACCGCCGCCATTGCAGGATGACGCCGGCCGGCAGATCGCCCACCTTGCGCAGCCGGCGGCCCGGAAAGTAGCCGAACAGCCGGGTCGCCAGCGGCACCAGCACCCACCAGAAGTACGGCACCGTGCGCTTGAGCTGGGGCGCGTTCTCGCGCCAGTAGCCGCTGCCCGAGGCCAGGCTGAGCAGGCCGCTGATGCGCTCGGGCTGTCGGAACAGACCCGGCAACTGAGCCCCGAGGCTATGACCCAGCAGGTACAGCGGCAGGCCGGGCGCGGCCGCAGCGGCATGGGCCACCACGGCCTCGTAGTCATGGGCCCAGTCGAGCAGATCGGCCTTGAAGCCCCGCAGGCCCTGCCGCAGCCCCGCCGAGCGCGACTCGCCCATGCCCCGGTAGTCGAAGCTGGTGACGCGGTAGCCCTGCTCGGCCAGCCATTGCGCAAACGCCCCGTAGTAGTCCTGGCGCACGCCCATGGCGGCCCCCAGGACCAGGTTGGCGCGCGCCGGGCCGGCGGGTTCGTAGACCCGCAGGGCCAGCCGGGCGGTGTCGACAAGCAATTCCTCGTGGCGATGCATGACTGTCTCCTGGTTCAGGCCCCGTCTGCGCGGGTTCGGATCGAAAACACGGCGCGGCAGGCGCCGCTGGCGGCGCGTTCAGCAGCGCTCGAAGATGCCGGCCGCGCCCTGCCCCATGCCGACGCACATGGTGACCATGCCGTAGCGGAGCTGGCGACGCCGCAGCGCATGCACCACGGTCGCCGAACGGATGGCGCCGGTGGCGCCCAGCGGGTGGCCCAGCGCGATGGCGCCGCCCATGGGGTTGACCTTGGCGGGGTCGAGTCCCAGGGTGTTCATCACCGCCAGCGACTGGGCGGCAAAGGCCTCGTTGAGCTCGAACCAGTCGATGTCGTCCTGCTTCAGCCCGGCATGGCGCAACGCCGCCGGAATCGCCTCGATGGGGCCGATGCCCATGATGTGCGGCGGCACCCCCTTGCTGGCAAAGCTGACGAAGCGGGCCAGCGGCTGGAGGCCGAAACGCTTCACCGCCGCTTCGCTGGCCAGGATCAGCACGCCGGCGCCGTCCGAGGTCTGCGAACTGTTGCCGGCAGTGACCGAGCCGCGCGCAGCGAACACGGTCTTGAGCTTGGCCAGGCCTTCGAGCGTGGTGTCGGGGCGGGCGCCCTCGTCCAGGCTGACGGTGCGGCGGCGGGTCTGGACTTCGGCGCTGCCCAGGTCGAGCTGGCGCTCGACCACCTCGATGGGCGTGATCTCGGCGCTGAATTCGCCGGCCTGCTGGGCCGCCAGCGCCTTCTGGTGCGAGGCCAGCGCGAAACGGTCCTGCGCCTCGCGGCCGACCTTCCATTGCTGGGCGACCTTCTCGGCGGTCAGGCCCATGCCGTAGGCGATGCCCACATCGCCTTCGCGTTCGAAGATGCTCGGCGACAGCGAGGGCGAGTTGCCCATCATCGGCACCATGCTCATGCTCTCGACGCCGGCGGCGATCATCACCTCGGCTTCGCCGACACGGATGCGGTCGGCCGCCATCTGCACCGCCGACAGGCCCGAGGCGCAGAAGCGGTTGACGGTGATGCCGCCGACGCTGGTGGGCAGCCCGGCCAGCACGGCGGCGACGCGCGCCACATTGAGGCCCTGCTGGGCCTCGGGAATGGCGCAGCCGCAGACGATGTCCTCGATCGCGGCGGGGTCCAGGCCGGGCACCTGGGCCAGCGCAGCCTTCAGGGTGGTCGCCAGCAGATCGTCAGGCCGGGTGTTGCGGAAGAAGCCGCGGTGCGAACGCCCGATGGGGCTGCGCGTGGCGGCGACGATGTAGGCGTCCTGCATTGGGTGGGCCATGGTGAAACTCCTTCGATTCGAATGCGGGACTCAGTTGCGCACCGGCTTGCCGGTGGACAGCATGCCCATGATGCGTTCCTGGGTCTTGGGGTGCACGATCAGCGAGCAGAAGGCGCGGCGCTCCAGGGTCATGAGGTATTCCTCGCTGACCAGGGTGCCGGGCTCGACCTCGCCGCCGCAGACCACTTCGGCGATCAGGCTGCCGATGTGGAAGTCGTGCTGGCTGATGAAGCCGCCGTCGCGCATGTTGACCAGCGAGCCCTTGATGGTGGCGATGCCGCTGCGCCCGGCCACCGGGAACAGCTTTCTGTGCGGCGCACGCCAGCCGCCGTCATACAGCGCGCGGGCCTCGTGGAGGGCCACGAACAGCAGCTCGTCCTTGTTGGGCACGATCACATCGCTGTCGAGCAGGTAGCCCAGCTTGCGCGATTCGAGCGCGCTGGTGCCGACCTTGGCCATGGCGGCGGCGGTGAAGCCCTCGGTCAGGAAGGGCAGCAGGTCCTTGCCGGTGGAGGTGGCGGCGTTCTCGGCCGCACGGCGGGCGATGTAGGTCAGGCCGCCGGCACCCGGCACCAGGCCCACGCCCACTTCCACCAGGCCGATGTAGCTTTCCATCGCCACCACGCGACGCGCCGAATGGATGGCCAGCTCGCAGCCGCCGCCCAGGGCCAGGCCACGCACCGCCGAGACCACCGGCACGCCGGCATAGCGGATGCGCAGCATCGCCTGCTGCAACTCGGCCTCGGCCCCCTCGATGGCGCTGGCGCCGGCGATCATGAAGGCCGGCAGCATGGCCTGCAGGTCGGCGCCGGCACTGAAGGGCTCATCGCCCGACCAGATCACCAGGCCCTTGAAATCCTTTTCGGCCAGCTCGACCGCCTGCAGCAGGCCCTCGGCGACATCGGGGCTGATGGCGTGCATCTTGGTCTTGATGCTGGCGATCAGCACCTCGTCGTCCAGGCTCCAGAGGCGGATCGCATCGTCCTCATGCAGGGTCCGGCCGGCGGTCTGGAAGGTCGGCGAGCCGTCGCCCAGCAGGGCCTCCGGGAAATGCTGGCGCTGGTAGACCGGCAGGGCACGGCGCGGCTCGAAGGCCTGGGTCGTCGGGTTGTACGAGCCCTGCGGCGTGTGCACACCGCCGGCCTCGGCCACCAGCCCCTTGAACACCCAGTCGGGCAGCGGCGCGCTGCACAGGGTCTTGCCGGCGGCGATGTCTTCATTGATCCACTGCGCCACCTGCGCCCAGCCGGCCTCCTGCCAGAGTTCGAAGGGGCCCTGCTTCATGCCGAAGCCCCAGCGCATGGCCTGGTCGACGTCGCGCGCGGTGTCGGCGATCTGCGCCAGGTGGACGGCGGCGTAGTGGAAGCTGTTGCGCAGGATGGCCCACAGGAACTGGCCCTGCGGCCCTTCGGCGTTGCGCAGCAGGGCCAGACGTTGCGCCGCCGGCTTCTTGAGCATGCGCGCATAGACCTCGTCGGCCTTCTGGCCGGCCGGCACGTACTCTTCGCTGTCGAGCTCGAAGCGCAGCACATCGCGCCCCACCTTCTTGAAGAAGCCGGCCTTGGTCTTCTGACCCAGATGCCCCAGCTCCAGCAGTTTCTTCAGCACCTCGGGCGTGCCGAAGCTGCCGTAGAAGGGATCGCTGTCCAGGCTCAGGTTGTCCTGCAAGGTCTTGATCACATGGGCCATGGTGTCCAGGCCCACCACGTCGGCGGTGCGGAAGGTGCCCGAGCTGGCGCGGCCCAGCTTCTTGCCGGTCAGGTCGTCCACGACGTCATAGCCGAGGCCGAAGTTCTCGACTTCCTTCATGGTGGCCAGCATGCCGGCGATGCCGACGCGGTTGGCGATGAAGTTGGGCGTGTCCTTGGCGCGCACCACGCCCTTGCCCAGGCCGCTGGTGACGAAGGTCTCGAGCTGGTCGAGGATCACCGGCTGCGTGGTCGGTGTGGCGATCAGCTCCACCAAGTACATGTAGCGCGGCGGGTTGAAGAAATGGATGCCGCAAAAGCGCGGCTTGATGGCCTCGGGCAGCGCCTCGCTGAGCTTGGTGATCGACAGGCCCGAGGTGTTGGACGCGACGATGGCGTGCGGGGCCACGAAGGGGGCGATCTTCCGATACAGATCGAGCTTCCAGTCCATGCGCTCGGCAATGGCCTCGATGACCAGGTCGCAGTCGCGCAGCTGGTCCAGATGCTCTTCATAGTTGGCCTGGCCGATCAGGGCCGCGTCCTCGGCCACGCCCAGCGGCGCCGGCTTGAGCTTCTTCAGGCCGTCGATGGCGCGCGTGACGATGCCGTTCTTCGGGCCTTCCTTGGCCGCGAGGTCGAACAGCACCACGGGCACCTTGACATTGACGAGGTGGGCCGCGATCTGCGCGCCCATCACGCCCGCGCCGAGCACGGCGACTTTCTTGACTTGGAATCTGGACATCTCTGCTCTCCTGACGGAGCGCCTGGGGGCGGCTCCGGAGCCCCCGCAGGGGCGTTGAACTCATGGGTGTTGGAAGCGCCGGTCCGGCCGGCCGGACCGGGGCCTCAGGGCTCGCGGATCCAGACCTGGGTCCGGTAGAAGGGCCCGATGTAGCCGCGCACCTGGAGCCGGCTGCCGCCGTCCTGCGGCCGCAGCGTCAGGCGGTAGGTCTTGCCGTTTTCAGGGTCGAGGATGGTGCCGCCCTCCCAGAGGTCCTGGCCCTCGGCCTTCTTCGCGCCGCGGATGATCTCGAGGCCCAGCACCGGCTTGCCCTTGCGGTCATCGGTGCAGGCATCGCAGTTGGCCTTGGCATCGTCCTTGAGCACCTTGGCGATGACGCCGTGCAGCGCCCCGCCGCCGGCGGCATCCGCCTCGATGCGGATTTCGCCCTTGGTCTCGCCGGTCTGGTCATCCACGTTGCGCCACAGGCCCACCGGGCTCATCTGTGCCATGGCGGGCAAGGCCAGGGCCAGCGCGGCGGCGGCTAGAAGGGTCCGGATCATGGTCGCGTCTCCTGGTCGTCGGTCGGGTCGGTTCACGGACTGGTGGGACGGGCTCAGGCGAAGACCGCGTCGGTGTCCATCAACACCTTGGAGCCGGCACGCGCCGTGCGCATCAGCGAGGCGGTCTCGGGGAACAGCTTGGCGAAATAGAAGCGCGCGGTCTGCAGTTTGGCCTGGTAGAAGGGGTCGGTGCTGCCGGCGGCGATCTTCTGCAGCGACACCGACGCCATGCGGGCGAAGAAGTAGGCGAACACCAGGTGGCCGGCCACGCGCAGGTAGTCGACCGCAGCGGCGCCCACCTCGTCGGGGTTCTGGAAACCCTTGAAGCCGATCTCGGTGGTGAACTTGGTCATCTGGTCGCCCAGGTAGGCCAGCGGGTTGATGAACTCGGCCATCTTCTCGTTGACGCCTTCGGCCTCGACCAGTTGGGCCACCAGCTTGCCGAACTTCTTCAGCGAGGCGCCGTTGTTGCCCAGGATCTTGCGGCCCAGCAGGTCCAGCGACTGGATGGTGTTGGTGCCCTCATAGATCATGTTGATGCGGGCGTCGCGCACGAACTGCTCCATGCCCCATTCCTTGATGTAGCCATGGCCGCCGAAGACCTGCTGGCAGGCGGTGGTGGCGGTCCAGGCGTTGTCGGTGATGAAGGCCTTGACGATGGGGGTCAGCAGGGCGACCAGTTCGGCCGACTCCTTGCGCACCTTCTCGTCGGGGTGGTGCAGTTCCTTGTCGAGCAGCACCGCGCAGAAGCAGGCCATGGCGCGGCCGCCTTCGGCGTAGGCGCGTGCAGTCAGCAGCATCTTGCGCACATCGGGGTGGACGATGATCGGATCGGCCGGCTTGTCCTTGGCCTTGGTGCCGGTCAACGAGCGCATCTGGATGCGGTCCTTGGCATAGGCCAGCGCGTTCTGGTAGGCGACTTCGGTCAGGCCCAGCGACTGGTTGCCCACGCCCAGGCGGGCAGCGTTCATCATCACGAACATCGCGGCCAGGCCCTTGTTGGGCTCGCCCACCAGGGTGCCGACGGCACCGTCGATGACCATCTGGGCGGTGGCATTGCCATGGATGCCCATCTTGTGCTCGAGGCCGCCGCAGTAGATCGGGTTGCGCTCACCCAGGCTGCCGTCGGCATTCACCTTGAACTTGGGCACCGCGAACAGGCTGATGCCCTTGCTGCCCTGGGGCGCGTCGGGCAGGCGGGCCAGCACCAGGTGCACGATGTTGGCGGTCATGTCGTGCTCGCCGGCGCTGATGAAGATCTTGTTGCCGGTGATCTTGTAGCTGCCGTCGGCCTGCGGTTCGGCCTTGGTGCGCAGCAGGCCCAGGTCGGTGCCGCAGTGCGGCTCGGTCAGGCACATGGTGCCGGTCCACTCGCCGCTGGTGAGCTTGGGCAGGTACAGGCGCTTCTGCTCGGGCGTGCCGTGCGCATGCAGGGCCTCGTAGGCGCCGTGGCTCAGGCCGGGGTACATGGTCCAGGCCTGGTTGGCCGAGTTCTGCATCTCGTAGAAGCACTGGTTGACCACGAAGGGCAGGCCCTGGCCGCCGTATTCGGGATCGCAGGACAGGGCCGCCCAACCGCCTTCGACGTACTGGGCATAGGCTTCCTTGAAGCCCTTGGGGGTGCGCACCTCATGGCTGCTCTTGTCGAGCACGCAACCTTCGGTGTCGCCGCTGATGTTGAGCGGGAAGGTGACCTCGGCGGCGAACTTGCCCCCCTCCTCGAGCACCGCGTTGATGGTGTCGGCATCGATCTCGGCGTGCGGCGGCATCACCTTGAATTCGTCGGTGACCTGGAGCACTTCGTGCAGCACGAACTGCATGTCACGCAGGGGCGGGTTGTAGCTGGGCATGGGGAACTCTCCTTGTGCGGATTCAGGATGATGATTTGGAAGAACGGGAAGTGCGGGCCGGCGCAGCGGCAGCGCCCTCGGCGCCATAGCGCGACAGGATGTTGTCGAAACCCCGCTTGGCACGCTCGATCGAGCCGGGGTTCTTCAGGAATCGGGCTTCGTAGTGCAGCGCCAGGATCAGGCCGTGGATCTCGAACAGCATCTGGTCTTCATCGACATCGGCGCCGAGCTGGCCCTCGTGCTTGGCCACGGTGATGGCCCGCTTCATGGCGGCATGCCAGGTCATGACCGAGCTGGCCAGGGCGTCGCGCACCGGGCCGGGCCGGTCGTCGAACTCCACCGCGCCGCTGATGTAGATGCAGCCCGAGTCGATCTCGACCGAGGTGCGCTTCATCCAGTTGGCGAACATGGCGCGCAGGCGCGGCAGGCCGCGTGGGGCGCTCATGGCCGGGTAGAAGACCTCGTCCTCGAAGCGCACATGGTATTCACGGATGACCGAGATCTGAAGCTCTTCACGCGAGCCGAAATGGGCGAACACACCCGACTTGCTCATCTGCGTGACTTCGGCCAGGGCCCCGATGGACAGGCCCTCGAGGCCGATCTGGGTGGCCAGCCCCAGGGCCGCGTCGACGATGGCCGCCTTGGTCTGCTGGCCCTTCTGCAGGGCGCGGCCCGCACGGCCGCGCTCACCGCCCGCAGGGCGCTGCAGCTTGGCATCCGGCAAGGTCTCTGACATGGAAATTCTGCCCACAAAATAAAACGAACGATCGTGCTATTTTGCAGGAAATTTCGTGACCTGCGGATGAATTTTCAACAGAAGTCATCGGATTTTGGCGTCAAATCCCTAGGGTTTACCCTTGATTCATTGAATTTGAGCACCCGATGCCGCCACGGGCGGCGGCGGCCATGGCTCAGCCGAGCTTCTCGTGATGCCCGGGCTCGCCCTGTTTCCAATAGGCGGACACCCGCGTCAGCACCGCAGGCTGCCCCAGCGCCAGCCAATGCGCCCGCAGCGCAGCCATGGATTTCGCCTCCCCGGCCGCCCAGCAATGACCGACACCCGCCGGCAAGGACCAATCGCGCAGCGTCTGCCACAGCGCCTGTCCGGCAGCCAGCCCGGCGCGCGGCACCCAATGCAGGTCCACCTGGGCCCGGCTGGACAGGGCGCGCTGGTCCCGGGGATCCCCCACTTCGATGAAGACATGCACCCGGGCCGAGGCTGGAAGCTCCTCAAGCCGGCGGGCGATGGCCGGCAAGGCCGTCTCGTCGCCGGCCAGCACCGACCATTCCAGCCCCTCGGGCAGCACGAATGAGCCCTTGGGGCCCCCGATGCCGACCTCGTCGCCGGGCCGGGCCTGGCGCGCCCAGGCCTCGGCCGGGCCGCTGCCGTGCAGGGCGACCTCGATGTCGAGCTCCAGGGCCTGCGGATCGAAATGACGCGGCGTGTAGTCGCGCAGCACCGGGCGCTGTTCGGGCGCCAGATCGGCCGGCCAGACCGCGCGGCCGTCGCTCAGCGCCGGCAGCACCAGGGGGGCGCCCGGCCGGGGCGGCAGCATGAGCTTGAAATGGTCGTCGAAACCCAGGCTGGTGAAGCCTTTCAGCGCGTCGCCACCCAGGGTCAGGCTGATCACGCCAGGGCTCGGGCGTCCGCTGCGCAGCACGCGCACGCGCCGCACCTCGGGAAGGTAGCGGCGGCGCCCAGGGAGAAGATGTTCAGGGATGTTCATGGTCGTCATTGGTTGATATGATCAACCAATAGTAGACACACAAGTTGATAATGTCAACCAAATCCCCATCCGCCCTCGGTGCACTTGAAGATGCGGTGCTGGAAAGCCTGCAGGCCCTGGTCTTCGGCCTCAAGGCCAGGCTCCGACACCAGGCCACGGCCCTGCCGCAGAGCCTGTCGCACATGGAGATGCGGGCGCTGCAGTTCTTCGTGCGCCACCCGGGCTGCACCCAGCGCGATCTGGTGGCCCACAGCGGCCGCGACAAGGCGCAGATCACGCGGCTGATCCGCCCCCTGCTCGAATCCGGCCTGCTGCGCGCCGAGGTCGACCCGGCCGACCGGCGCAGCCAGCGCCTGTTTGTCAGCGAGGCCGGGCAGGCCGCCCACGCCGTGCTGCAGAAGGCCCGCCGTGAGGTGCTGGCACGGTCGCTGAACGGGCTCGACGCAGCCGAACTGCAGCAGTTGCAGGGCCTGCTGCAGCGCCTGCATGCCAACCTGGGCGAACCCGACTGAGCCTTCGGATCACAGGAACATGCCGCCGGAGGCCTCGATGCGCTGGGCGTTGATCCAGCCGTTGCCAGGGGCCAGTAAGGCGGCCACCACCGAGCCGATGTCCTCGGGCTGGCCGACGCGGCCCAGGGCGGTCTGGCTGGCCACGAAGCGGTTGAGTTCGGGGTTGTCGCGCACCGCGCCGCCGCTGAAGTCGGTGGCGATGGCGCCGGGCGCGACCACGTTCACCGAGATGCCGCGCGGCCCCAGCTCCTTGGCCAGGTAGCGCGTCAGCACCTCGATGCCGCCCTTCATGCTGGCATAGGCGGCATAGCCGGGCAGGGCAAAGCGGGTCAGGCCGCTGGACACGTTGAGGATGCGGCCACCGTCGTTGATCAAGGGCAGCAGGGTCTGGGTCAGAAAGAACACCCCCTTGAAATGCAGGTTGAACAACTGGTCGAACTGGGCCTCGGCGGTGTCGCTGATCAGGGCATGCGCGCCGACGCCGGCGTTGTTGACCAGGTCGTCGAAGCGCTCGCGCTGCCAATGGGTGCGCAGAGCGGTCTGCAGGGCCTCGGCGAAGGCCGCGAAATGCGCGCCCATGCCGGTGGCCGGCCCCACATCGAGCGGCAGGGCCACGGCCCGGCGGCCCAGGGCCTCGACGGCAGCCACCACCGACTGAGCTTCATCCTGGCGGCTGCGGTAGGTCAGGACCAGGTCCGAGCCCTGGCGGGCCAGCGCCAGGGCCATGCTGCGGCCCAGGCCCCGGCTACCGCCGGTGATGAGCGCGATGCGGGGGGTGGTCGAGTTGGTTTCAGGAAGAGCGTGCGACATGGAATGCCTTTCGGTGCCTTGGGTTGAGAGATGGCATCGAGTCTATTGATTCATTTATTCCAAATAAATACATATAATCAGACCAGATAATTCATTCAAACCGAACAATCCATGCACCCTTCTCCCGACGCGATGCAGACCTTCCTGCGGGTGGCCGAACTGAGCAGCTTCACCCGCGCCGCCGAGCACCTGGGGCGTCCCAAGGCCAGCGTGTCGCAGGCGATCCAGGCCCTGGAAGCCGAGCTGGGCACCCGGCTGCTGCACCGCACCACCCGCCGTGTGCAGCTCACCCAGGACGGGCAGCTGTTCTACGAGCGCTGCAAGGACCTGCTGGCCGACATGGAGGAGTTGCGCGGACTGTTCCGCCAGAGCCCGGCCCAGCTCAGCGGGCGCCTGCGGGTGGACATGCCGGCCGGCCTGGCGCGGCTGCGCGTGCTGCCGCGGCTGCCGACCTTTCTGCAGGCCCACCCGGGGCTCAGCATCGAGATCAGCAGCACCGACCGCCGCGTCGACCTGGTGCAGGAGGGCTTCGACTGCGTGCTGCGCATCGGGACGCTAGAGGATTCGGACCTGATCGCCCGCCCGCTGGGCCAGCTCAGCCAGATCAACTGCGCCAGCCCCGCCTACCTGGAACGCCACGGCCGGCCGCAGAACCTGCAGGACCTGTCGCAGCACCTGCTGGTGCACTACCTGCCCAACCTGGGCGGCAAGCCGGTGGGCTGGGAATGGATGGAAGGGCCGGTGCTGCACCGCCTGCCGATGAAGGGCCTGGTGACGGTGAACAGCACCGAGTGCTACCAGGCGGCCTGCCTGGCCGGACTGGGACTGATCCAGGCGCCGGCCGCCGGCCTGCGCCCCCTGGTCGAGGCCGGGCTGCTGTGCGAGGTCTTGCCCGACTTCTGCGCGCCGCCGCTCCCGGTGTCGCTGGTCTATGCCCACCGGCGCCATCTGCCGCGCCGCGTCCAGGCCTTCATGGACTGGCTGGCGGAGCAACTGGCCGAGGGCATGGAGCCGCTGGCCCCGCGCTGAATCGGTCTGTCGGGGCCAGGGGCGGGCTAGAGGAAGGTGGCGTCAGCGGATGCGGGAACGGGCCATCAGGTCGCTCAGGCGTTCGACCTGCAAGCCCGGTTCTGGGCGGCGGCGGCACACGCCTCGATCTGCGCCGCGTTCTGCTGCAGGGCCGGCCCCTGCCGGTCCCGGGCTTGACAGGCGTCAATGTGCTGCGTCTCTAATATGCGGCATCCGTCCGCCCAGGAGCCCCCATGAAGACCAGCCTTTCCCTGCTGATCCAATACGCCCGCTACCACCGGGACCCACGCAACATCGCCACCCACCTCCTCGGCATCCCGATGATCGTGCTGGCCGTGGCGGTGTTGCTCGCCCGCGCACGCATCGACCTGGGAGGCTGGTCGCTGAACGCGAGTTGGCTGGCCTGGGCCGTTGCCACGGCCTGGTACCTGCGGCTGGGGCTGGGTGCGGTGGAGTGGGGGGTGAGTGTGGCGGTCGGCCTGCTGGTGGCGCTGGCCCAGCCTTTGGCGACCGGAGACTGGATCCAATGGCTGGGCTGGGGTCTGGGCCTGTTCGTGCTCGGCTGGCTGATCCAGTTCCTCGGGCATTTCTATGAGGGCCGCAAACCCGCCTTCGTCGACGACCTCGTCGGCCTGCTGGTCGGGCCGATGTTCGTGGTCGCGGAACTGCTGTTTGCGCTGGGCCGTTGCCAGGCCCTGAAGGCCAGCATCGACGAAGCCGCTGGTCCGGTGCGCAGCAGATCCGGTGCCGCCCCTTGAGAGCAGGCGATCCAACAGGCGGCCCTCGGTGACCAGGGACGCGTGCACAGCGGTGACCACAGAGCGCCTCTCACCAGCAGAGAACCGGCAATATCTCAGAACCACAGGCGGCGTGGAAACCCACGCGGCTCAGGCGGGAACGCCGATGCGCCGGATCAGTTCTTTCTGCCGCCGGACCATGGCCCGGTGGTATTGGTCGGCCTCGACCTGGGACATGGGCTGCATCACATTCCGGCCTTCGGCTTCCAATCGCGACCGGACAGCCGGAATGGAAATCGCCTTTCCCACCGCCTCTCTCAGCAGATCGAGCGCTTCGCCCGGCGTGTCATGCCGGACGTAGTAGCCGCCCCCGATCTCGTACTCGAAATCCGGCAGGTTGCGGCTTTGATCGATGGTGGGGAGATGCCTCAGCGGCAAGGGCAATTGACGCGAAAGGCTGGTGATCAGTTTCAACCGCCCGATCTGGGCCATGCCCTCCATATTGAGTTGGTAGGCCAGGATCGCAAAATCGATCTGCCCGCCGCCCAGGTCCTGCAGCACCGGCGCACCGCCCTTGTACGGCACATGCAGGAATTGGGCGCCGATGCGGTGGGCGAGGTCTTCGGTGATCAGGTGATAGAGGGATCCCACACCGACGCTGCCGAAGGTCAATCCTTGTCTGCCCCGCGCCTTCGCCAGGCCGATGAATTGATCAAAGCTCGAGACCGGCAGATCGGGCCGGCTCACCAGCACGATGGTGGTGGAAGACAGGGGCTGTACCAGCCTGAAGTCCTCGGGCTGGAACTTCAGGTCCCGGTTCAGCAAGGGCGGCAGGATGATCTCATTGACCGAGCCATGGAGAAAGGCATAGCCGTCTGCCGGGCTGTTCAAAATCCGGCGGGCCGCCAAGACCCCGGTTCCCCCGGCGACATTCTCGACCAGGACCTGCTGACCCAAGGCCTCACCGATCGGACCGTTGAGGATGCGCGCCGCCGCGTCGCTGGCGCCCCCTGCCGGATAGGGGACCACCAAGGTCAGCGGCTTGAGCTCCGGAAAACGCACGGGGCCGGCATTGGCATGGTTGCCCAGCAGCGGGGCCAATGCCAGGGAAGCCACAAACCGGCGTCGACGCAGGCCGGACGAGGCTTCGCCTCCGCGCCATGGGACTTTGCCAGGAACGGCGCGGGGGATTGAGGGGGTCTTCATCATGCTCTCCCATGGACGGTCTGCCGGAATGGCTGGCGCCAGTCTAGGAACGAAGGGGGAATGGCTTCAATGCTTCGCGGGGGCCGTATGCATGCGCCATGCGCAACGATCGACAGCCGTCAGGTCGGCGGCATGCCACGGACCACATGGCTCAGCATCTTGTTGGCGATCGGCGAAAGATAACGACCGCTTCGGCTGACCACGTGGATGAAGCTGCTGTTGAGCAGGGGATTGGCCAAGGGCAGCGACACCATCGCCTTGAATTCGCTGCCTTTGAAGGGCTGGGATCTCGGACTCATCACATAGCCGATGCCGGCCATGGCGAACTGCCAGAGCACCCGGAACGAGTTGGTGAGCAACATCGGACGGAGCCTGACCCGCTCATCGAGTTCCGCCATGTCGACCTGCTTGCGCACGCCGAACTCGTCGCCCAGCGAAGCCCCCTGGTAGGGCAACAGGTCCTGGAACTGGACCGGTCGGCGCAAGCGTGCCAGATCATGGCTTCGATGGACATGGACGCGAATCGGTGCCCTGCGCGAATAGTGGGAACGCAGCCGCACATCCGAGGGAGGCTGGAAGACCAGCCCGAAATCGGACTCCTCCTCGACGATGCGCCGAATGGTTTCTGCCGTCCCCTCGATCTGGATCTGGCATCGGATATCGGGATGGCTCATCAAAAAAGGCGCCAGGATGCCGCTGAACACCCAGTCGATGAAACCCTCTCCAAAGACCAGATTGACGCTGCCTGCGCGGGCCTGCTTGATCCGTTCGACCTCTTTCATGAAGTCGCCCTGAAGGTCCTGCTGACGCATGGCGAAAAATGACAGGGCCTTCCCAGCGTCCGTCGGAACGACTCCTCGTCCGCGCTTTTCCAGCAGGCGCAATCCCAATTGCTCCTCCAGCCGCGCGATCGAGCGGCTGACCGCCGAAGGGTCTGTCTGCAACTGCTCGGCGGCAGCGCGAACCGATCCCGTCTCGATGACCTGTAAAAGGCATTGCAAACGCTTGTGGGCCCAGAAATCTTCCATGGCAACCTTCCCCCGTTGACCCCTGCATATTGCCGCGTCGGTCGATTCAATCGCTGCGTCAAACGCAATGAATCGTCCATGGAACTGTCATTGATGCGAACAGTTGTGACTTGAAGAATCCGGCGCAGGAGGCTCCGCACCCCTGGCTGGCACAGCCCCGTGAAGCCCCGTCACCCGCCCATGAAAGCCCCCCATGTCGACGACCTCACCAACCCCTTCATCCCGGCCCCTGCCCAATGCTCTGTTGGAGCAGATGCGCCATTGGCGACGCGATCTGCACGCCCATCCGGAAACGGCTTTCGAGGAATTCCGGACCTCCCAGATCGTTGCAGGCCTGTTGCAGAACATGGGGCTGGAGGTGCACCGAGGCCTCGCAAAGACCGGGGTGGTGGCCACGTTGCGACGCGGCCCCGGCCCTGCGATCGGATTGCGCGCCGACATGGATGCCCTGGACATCGAAGAGGTGGCTGGACGCCCTCATGGTTCCGTCGTGCCCGGCAAGATGCACGCCTGCGGCCATGACGGTCATACCGCCATGCTGCTCGGTGCGGCCAGCCATCTGGCGCAAGACCCCGGCCTGAATGGCACGGTGCATTTCATTTTCCAGCCGGCCGAGGAACATGCCGGTGGGGGACGCGAAATGGTCCGCGACGGACTGTTCGAGCGCTTCCCCTGCCAAGCGGTGTTTGCCTTGCACAACGCCCCCAACCTGCCTTTCGGGACCCTGTCCACGCGAACCGGCCCGATCACCTCCCATTCGGAGACCTTCGAGATCGCCGTCACCGGAAAAGGCTCCCACGCCGCCCAACCCGAGGCCGGCGTGGATGCCATCGTGGTGGCGGCCCGTCTGGTGGGAGACCTGCAGACCATCGTGAGTCGCAACATCCCGGCCGCCGACAGCCTGGTCGTCAGCGTCACCCAATTCCATGCCGGGGCCAGCTGGAATGTCCTGCCCGACCAGGTCGTGCTGCGCGGAACCTGCCGGGCGTTGAACAGCAAGACGGCCACGCAGGCCCGCCAACGGATCCTCGACCTGTGCCAGGGGCTGGAGGTCTCCTACGGCTGCCGGACCACGGTCTCCTTTTTTGCCGGATATCCGGCCTGCGTCAACACGCCCGCAGAGACGGCATTGGCGGTCCAGGTGGCCGAGACAGTCCTGGGATCGGACAAGGTCGACGCCCATTGCGCCCCCCGCAGCGGCTCGGAGGACTTTGCGTTCCTGTTGGAGCACTGCCCCGGGGCCTATGTCCTGCTCGGCGCCGCCCGCGACGGGGCCAATCCTCCCCTGCACAATGCGGCCTACGACTTCCACGATGACCTGCTGGGCATCGGCGCTGCGTACTGGGTCGAGATGGCGCGCCGGGCCACCCGACTGAACCCGGGCTGAACGGCGAGGGAGCCCCCCTCTGCCCAGGGGCCGTTGCAGCACAGTTACCATAAGTAACTGCAGCAGTCCAACGGAGTTCGTGCATGGGTGTTCTCAATTTGCGTCGCGATCCGGCCTGGCCGCGACGAGGGGTGGCAGGCCTGCTGGGCCTGCTGCTGTGGACCGGCGCCGCGCCCGGCTGGGCCGACGAGGCCCGTGTCTACCGCTTTTCTCCGGTGAACCAGTACGGCATCAGCCTGACAGCCGCCTACTGGAACCCCATCATGGAATATGTCTCCGAGAAAAGCGGCGTCCAGCTGCAGCTGAAGATCGGGCGCACCTCGGCCGACACCACCGCCTATGTGCTGGCGCGGGAGGTGGATTTCGTGTTCTCCAACCACCTGTTCAGCCCGGAGCGCGAAAAGCTCGGCTGGCGCGTCTTCGGGCGCCGCCAGACGCCGTCGGTGCGGGGGCAGATCGTGGTGCCGGCCGACTCGCCCCTGCGCGACGAGCGCCAGCTCGAAGGCAGGGATGTCGTGTACCCGGGCCCCGAGGCCCTGGTGGCCTACAAGTTTCCGGCGGCCCATCTGAGCACCGCCGGCATCCATGTGAACACGGTGTTCAGCGGGAATTCGGACGCAGCCTTCGCGCAGTTGCTCAGCGGCAAGGCGGCGGCGGCCGGTGCCAATTCGCAACTGGCCGAAGGCTATGCCCGCCGCGAAGGAAAGCAGTTGCGGGTGCTGTGGTCCTCGCCGCCGCTGTACGACCTGGCCCTGATGGCCTCCTCGGGCGTGCCGGACAGGACGCTGCAGGCGGTGGCCCAGGCTTTTCTCGGCATGGGCCAGGACCCCCAGGGCCGCGAGGTGCTGCGCAAGGCCTCGGCCCAGGTCGGCCTCGGGCCCGATGCCGTCTTCGTGCCCTCGGACGGCAGCGAATACCGCAGCTACCGGGATTTCTATCGCAACGCCCCACCGGCCCTGCGCTGAGGCCCCATGTCCACACCGCTCCTGAGTCGCCTGATTCCCCGCTCGCTGGTCGCGCGGGTCTACGCGCTCTTCACCTTCACCCTGTCGGGCTTCGTGCTGGCCGGGCTGGCGCTGTTCTCGCGCTACCAGCTCAGCGATGTCCTCGACGACGAACAGTTGCGCGGCGACGCGCTGGCCAACATCCTGGCGCCCGTCGTCACCGACAGCGCCGTGGTGGGCGACTACGATTCGATCCGCCACATGCTGACCAGTGCCGTCCAGCACTCCCAACTGCTGACGGCACGCTTCATCGACACCCAAGGCCATGTGATCGGGGCCGAGGAGCGCAACAGCCCGGCGGGCGATCCACCTCAGGTGCTCAGCCGCATGGTGCAGGCCCGCCTCTACGATGTGAATCTGCCGCTCTCGGCCGGCGGGCACGACTACGGCCTGCTGCGCCTGAGCTTCGACACCCAGAGCATCGCCGGCCATCTGTGGGTCGAGATCCGCGCCGCCCTGCTGTGCGCGCTGGTCGCCATCGCCAGCGGCCTGCTGGTGATCCGCTACCTGCTCGGCCGCTGGCTGGGTCACGTGCAGAACCTCCATGAGCTGGAGCGTGCGATGCAAAGCGGCAACAGCTCGCCGGCCCTGCAGGCGGCCGAACGGGCGCCGGCCGAATTCCGGGAAACCTTCGAGGTGCTGGGACGCACCGCCGCCAGCCTGCAGTCGCAGCGCAACCGCGCCTCGGTGACGCTGGGCGCGATCGCCGACGGGGTCTGGACACTCGATGCCCATGGGGTCGTGGTGCTGGCCAATCCGGCCGCCTGCGACATGCTCGGACTGGGCCTGGGCGAAGTGCTGGGACAGCCGATCTCGCGCCTGCTGCCCCATGTGCTGCCGGCCCAGCAGGCGCTCAAGCCCTGGCGCGGCCGGCGCCGCACCCTGCGCGACAGCCAGGGACAGCAGCGCGTGGTCGACACCACCCTGTCGGCCATCCCCTCGCCCGAACAGCAGACCGAAGGCTATGTGCTGGCCTGCCGCGACATGAGCGAACAGCACGAGCTGGACCTGCGCCTGAGCGCCGAGCTGAAATCGCGCGCCAAGGCCCTCGAATCACTGCGTCGGGTGCTCGACGGACTGACGCAGGACGCCCAGGCGCCCCTGGTGTCGCAGGGCGGCGACGATCTGGAGGCGATTTCCAAAGGCATCGCAGAGCTGGTGAAGCGCCTGCAGATCCATGGCGGCCAGTTGGGCGCCATCGTCGACCTCAGCCCGGACGGCTTTGTCTCGTTTGACGGCCAGCATCGGGCCAACTACCTGAGCCCGGCGTTCACCCGGCTCACCGGCCTGTGCGCCGAGCAGGTCCTGGGGCAGACCGAGACCGTCATCGAGGGCCTGCTGCTGCAGCAATGCAGCCCAGGCCAGCACTGGCGGGGCTTCGAGCAGTTGCGCCGCGAACTGCGCCAGGCGGAGGACGGCGAGATCCCGCCCCGCACCACCATCGAATTGGAACGCCCCGAGCAACGCATCCTGACGCTGAACCTGCGCCAGGGCAGCACCGAACTGATCTCGCAGGTGCTGTCGCTGCGCGACGTGACCCACGAGACCGAGGTGGACCGCATGAAGAGCGAGTTCCTGTCCACCGCCGCCCACGAACTGCGCACCCCGATGACCAGCATCTACGGCTTTGCCGAGCTGCTCAAGCACCGCATGATGCGGCCCGAGATGCAGGCCGACCTGATCGACACCATCCACCGCCAGGCGGAGCTGATGATCGCCATCATCAACGAGCTGCTCGACCTCGCCCGCATCGAAGCCCGGCGCGGCAAGGACTTCGAGCTCGAGGTCCTGGACCTGGGGGCCCTGGTGAAGGCACAGCTGCGCGACTTCAAGCCGCCCGAGCAGCGGCCGGCGCCGTCGTTCGAACCCGGCCCGGACCCGGTCTGGGTGCAGGTCGACCGCAACAAGATCGCCCAGGCCCTGGGCAATGTGGTCTCCAACGCCTACAAGTACTCACCCCAGGGCGGCGCCGTGACGCTGCGGCTCATCGCAGGCGAACGCGACGGCCAGCGACTGGTCGGCATCGAGACCCAGGACCAGGGCATCGGCATGACGCCCGCCCAACTGGCCCGCATCGGGGAGCGCTTCTACCGCGCCGACGCTTCGGGCAACATCCCCGGCACCGGCCTGGGCATGAGCATCGTCAAGGAAATCGTCGAACTGCAGGGCGGCCACATGACGCTGCACAGCGAGCACGGCAGCGGCACCACCGTGACCCTCTGGCTGCCCGTGGCGGCGCAGCCCCTGCCGGCGGCCTGAAGCCCCCGGCAGGGGCCCGCACCAGAGCTTGACGCGGGGCGGATGGCGGTCGGCGTCAAATGGCTGTAAGTTCGGCGGGTCAGGTCCGACCAAACGCCATGGACACCCCCGACACCCCCCAAAGCCTGTGCCTGGAAGAACACCTCGACCCCGTGCTGGGTCAGGCCCGCCATCTGCGCCAGAGCGGCCGGCCCGCCGAGGCGGTGCAGCTGCTGCGCGAGTGGCTGAAACTGCGGCCCGGCACCCTAGTCGCCCTCGAACAACTGGGCCAGTGGCTGGAAGCCGACGGCTTCGCGCTCGAAGGGGCCCGCTACACCTGCGAGGCCTATGTGCTGCGGCCCGCCGACGGCCAGCCGCCGCGCATGCGGGGCCTGGCCTTCTACCTGTTGGGCCGGCACGCCGAAGCGGCCCAGGTCTACCGGGACTGGCTGGCACGCGAGCCCGACAACCCGGTGGCCCGGCATTTCGTCGCCGCCTTCACCGGTCAGGACACCCCGGACCGCGCCAGCCCCGGCTTCGTGCAGCGCAGCTTCGATGCCTTCGCCCCCGATTTCAACCAGCGCCTGCGCCAGCTCGGCTACCGCATCCCCGAACAGATGGCCGACTGGTTGCAGGCCCTGGACCCCTTGCCTGCGCAATGGTCGGTGCTCGACGCCGGCTGCGGCACCGGCCTGGCCGGGCCGCTGCTGCGGCCCTGGGCCGCACGGCTCATCGGCGTCGACCTGTCGGCGCGCATGCTCGACGAGGCGCATCGCTGCGGCGTCTACGACGAGTTGCTGGTGGCCGACCTGCTGCCCCATCTGCAGGGCCTGCAGGCCTGCCACGACCTGATCGTCCTGGCCGACACCCTGGTGTATTTCGGCGACACCGCAGCGCTGCTGGCCGGCTGCGGCCAGGCGCTGCGCCCTGGCGGCCATCTGATCCTCAGCACCGAGCTGATGGCGGATGACGAGACCGATGCCGGAGCCGGCCACCGGCTGGCCCCCACGGGCCGCTACCAGCACCGCCGTGGGGAAATTGCGCGCCACCTGGAGGGCGCCGGCCTGGTGACCGTGCGCAGCGCCGACCTGCCGGTGCGGCTGGAACTCGGACAGGCGGTGGCCGGGCAGCTGCTGCTGGCCCGCAAGCCGGGGCCTTAAACTGGGGAGCTGTCCAATCCTGCCTGTCCGAAGCCATGTCCAAGACCCCGCACGATGCCGACCCGATGATCCAATCCATCGTGGAACGCAACCAGGGCCGCGACCCTGAACGCCTGGCGATGAAGTACGCCAAGATGCGCGACAGCGCCTTCATCTTCCTGCGCGGCGCCTGCCACCTGTTCTACGAACAGCTGCCCGACGACCCGGCCCTGCGTCAAGCGCCGCTGGCCTGGAGCTGCGGCGACCTGCATTTCGAGAACTGCGGCAGCTACAAGGGTGACAACCGCCTGCCCTACTTCGACATCAACGACTTCGACGAAGCCGCGCTGGCCCCCTGCACCTGGGACCTGCTGCGCCTGCTGACCAGCATCCAGTGCGGTGCCAACGAGCTGGCCGCCACCGAGTCCGAAGCCCTGGCCGTCAGCCAGGACTGCCTGGACGCCTACCGCAACGCCCTGCTGCGCGGCAAACCCCTGTGGGTCGAGGCCGAGACCGCCACCGGCCTGGTCGGCGACCTGTTCACCACCCTGCAGAACCGCAGCCGGGCCGAGTACCTCGACAAGCGCACCGTGCGCAAGAACGGGCACCGCCAGCTCAAGGTCGATGGCGTCAAGGCCCTGGCCGCCACCGACGACGACCGGGCCAAGGTGCACGAGTTCGTCAAGCGCTATGCGGCGCGCCAGGAGCATCCAGCCTTCTTCGAAGTGATCGATGTGGCGCGCCGCATCGCCGGCACCGGCAGCCTGGGCCTGCCGCGTTTCGTGGTCCTGGTGCAGGGCAAGGGCTCGCCCGACGGCAACTACCTGCTCGACATCAAGATGGCCCAGTCGTCGGCCCTGGCGCCGGCCCTGGAGCGCCTGGGCATCGCCCAGCCCGCCTGGCCCGACGAGGCCAGCCGCGTGGTGGCCGTCCAGAAGCGCATGCAGGCGGTGGACCACGCCTTTCTGTACCCGGTCACCTTCGACGGCCAGTCCTGCGTCTTCAAGGGCCTTCAGCCCAGCGAGGACCGCGTCGCCATCGCCCAGTGGGGCAAGAAGCTGGACCAGTTGCGCAACGTCGTCTGCACCATGGGCCGGGTGCTGGCCTGGGACCAGCTGCGCGCCTCGGGCCATGCCGGCGCCGCCAACGCCGACGCCCTGATCGAGTTCGCCGCCGGCTCGCAATGGGGGCCGGCCCTGATCGAAGCCTCGACCGAAAGGGTCAAGTCCACCGAGGCGCAGTGGCGCCGTTTCGTGGATTCGCCGCTGGGCCGCCCCCAGCCGCACGGGAAATAGACGCGGAAACCGACGCCACCCCGCTGCGCAGGCCTTCCGAACCTGGGCTTGCGCGCCGGTTTCATGCGCCGCAGAGGGCATTCGGCGTCATGGGCCACTGAAATGCAAAGAGGCCCATCCGGGCCTCTTTGCTGGGTGCCGCACCGGGGCTTACTTGCCGCCGGCTTCGCACTTCTTGATGAACGAGGTCTTGGCCGCACCGGACAGCGGCTTGCCGTCCTTGCTCACGGCCTGGCTCTCGCAGCTGGGTGCTGCGGCGCCCTTGGCATCGGCCTCGCACTTCTTGAGGAACGAGGTCTTGGCCGCGCCGGACAGCGGCTTGCCGTTCTTGCCCACGGCCTTGGCTTCGCAATCCGAGGTCTGGGCCATCGCAGCACCGGCAGCCATGAGGCCGGCAAAAAGTACAAGCATCAGTTTGGACATCGGGATCAAGCTCCTGAAGGTGGGTGGTCGGGCGACATGCCCGCCGAGCACCATAGCATTTTGCGGGCCCGATTCACCTTACATCCACCGAAATCATCCGCAAATCGGTGAAATGCGGCACGGGCCCGCATCCAGCTCAAAGACCCGCTTCGGCGTCGTGGATCGCCTTGTGCGTGGCATGGATCGCGTCGTCCACATGGTGCACCGCGCGGTCACGCAGGCCTCGGGTGAACGGGTCGTCCTCCTCGCGGGCGATGTCCGAATGCACCTTATCGAGCAGTTCCGCAGCCCGGTGCAGACGGCCCCGGTGGTCCATCTGCTCATCGATCGGCGGATGGTCGCGCAAGTCCTTGCCGTCGTCGATCGAGGCGTGCTTGATCTCGTTGATCGCCTCGTCGATGCGGGTGATGGCCACGTCCTCGTCGGCACTGACCTGGGCATTGCCCGGGCGGTGTTCGATCAGCCAGCGGGCCGCCCGCAGATCGGTCAGGGCGTGCAGGTAGAAGGGGTGCTTGCCGGGCATGTCGGCATGGGCCATCAGGGGCACCCAAGAAGCCAGCAGCAGAGGCAGGAGAAGAGCGATGCGTTTCTTCATGAGGATTCACCTTTGAAAGGATGGAAAGGTCGTTGGCCTGTTTGGCGGTCCACACGCAGGTGGAACGCTGATTCACCAACGCCTATCCCACCCAATGCGCAGACAGGCAAATCGTAACGTTTTGCAATGTAAAAAACGTGTAAATTATTTCATTCGCGCGGCGACAACAGCTCGATCAGCAAGGCCACATGGGCTTCGCGGGCCTCCCGCCCCGGCGCGGACACCCGACCGAAGATCAGCTGCATCACCATCAGGTGCACCACCGGCGCCAGCGCCAGCCAGGGCTCGCGCAGCAGGACGCTGCGGCTGCCCAACCAGGCACCCGCCCGGCCCAGGGTCTCGTGCAACAAGGCCAGGTGCGGCTCGATCAGCTGCCGGTGCCAGGCGTCGATGAGATGCGGCACCCGCTCGCCCTCGGCCATCAGCAGCCGGAAGGTGGCCAGGGTGTCGGGGTGCGACAGCGAGGCGTGCAGGCGCTCGACCAGCCATTGCGCCACCTCGCGGGCCGTGGTGCCGGATTGCAGCGGTGGCGGATCGCCCAGATCAGGCAAGCGCAGGGAGCGGGTCAGCAAGGCCTCGAACACCTCGTCCTTGCTGGCGAAATGGGCGTAGAGCCCGCCCTTGGACAGGCCGCTGCGCCGGGCGATGTCGTCCATGCGGGCGGCCGCGAAGCCGCGCTCTGAAAACTCGAGCTGGGCTGCGTCCAGGATCTGGCGCACCCGCACATCGGAAGGCAGGCGCTGGCGTTGGCGTGTGCAACTCAATCCAGGGCCCTCGCCCAGGCTCATCACGTTCATGGGGGCTGTCTCCGTCGGACCTGTCGCAGTGTTGTCATATTAGATACCGACCAGTCGGTCGTTTACTTGATCCAGATCATGATTCGCGGGGATGAACCTGCCTAAAGTCAAGTCACTTCATCACTTGGTCTCGACCTATCATTCCCATGACGACGACCCCCGAGCCCGCCACGCCCGCCTCCGTCACCGACAACCCTGTCGATTCGGCATTCCATGCCGCACTGGCGCGCTCGACCTCGGCCATGTCGACGGTCGCGCCCCTGCTGGCCAGCGCCGATTGGGCGCTGCACCTGGCCCTGTCGCCGGGCAAGCGCCTGGAGCTGGCCCAGCTGGCCCTGAGCCAGGGCCGGCAGTTCGCCGAGTACGCACGCCAGAGCCTGCAGGCGGCGGCCCCGGGCGAGGTCCGCCAATGCATCGACCCGCCGGCGCACGACCGTCGCTTCGCGGCCCCTGAATGGCAGCAGTTTCCCTACAACCTCATCCATCAGGCCTTCCTGCTCAATGAGCAATGGTGGTCCGCCGCGACGCGCGATGTCTGGGGCGTGGAGAAGCACCACGCCGACCTGGTGTCGTTCGGCGTGCGCCAGTGGCTGGACATGTTCTCGCCCGGCAACCTGCCGTTCAGCAACCCGGTGGTGATCAAGAAGACCGCCCAGGAAATGGGCGCCAACCTGCTGCGCGGCACGCTCAACAGCCTGGACGACGCGGAACGCCAGACCAGCCATGCGCCGGCGGCCGGCACCGAGGCCTTCGAGGTCGGCCGGCAGGTCGCCGCCACGCCGGGCCGGGTGGTGCTGCGCAACCGGCTCATCGAACTGATCCAGTACGCCCCGACCACCGGTGCGGTCCATCCCGAACCGGTGCTGATCGTGCCTGCCTGGATCATGAAGTACTACATCCTCGACCTGTCACCGCAGAACTCGCTGATCAAGTACCTGGTCGACCAGGGCCATACCGTGTTCTGCATCTCCTGGAAGAACCCGGGCGCCGAGGACCGCGACCTGGGCATGGACGACTACCTGTCGCTGGGCATCACCGCCGCGCTCGACGCGGTGCAGGACATCTGCCCCGGCCAGCGGGTGCACGCGACGGGCTATTGCCTTGGCGGCACCCTGACCACCCTCGCTGCCGCCGCGCTGAGCCGCGACGGCCAGGACCGGCTGGCCTCGCTGAGCCTGTTCGCGGCCCAGACCGACTTCACCGAGCCCGGGGAGCTGGGCCTGTTCATCGACGAAAGCCAGCTCAGCCTGCTCGAATCGCAGATGAACCAGGCCGGCTACCTCAGCGGTGGCCAGATGGCGGGAGCCTTCACCATGCTGCGCTCCAACGACCTGCTGTGGTCGCGCCTGGTCAACGAATACCTGCTCGGCGAGCGCCCCGAGATGAACGACCTGATGGCCTGGAACGCCGACACCACCCGCATGCCCGCGCGCATGCACTCGCAGTACCTGCGCCGGCTGTTCCTCGACAACGACCTCGCCGAAGGCCGTTACCCGGTCGGCGGCAAGCCGGTGTCGCTGGCCGACATCCATGTCCCGATCTTCATGGTGGGCACCGTCACCGACCATGTGGCCCCCTGGCACTCGGTCTACAAGCTGCACCACCTGAGCCCGGCCGAGATCAGCTTCGTGCTCACCAGCGGCGGGCACAACGCGGGCATCGTCAGCCCGCCCGGCCACCCGCACCGCCACTACCAATGCCTGACCCGCCCGGCCAACGGCAGCCCCCTGTCGCCCGAAGACTGGCAGGCCCGGGCCACCGAGGTCCAGGGCTCCTGGTGGCCGGCCTGGCAGGCCTGGCTGGCGGCCCATTCGGCCGCCGTCGGTGGACTGCCGGACATGGGATCCCCCGGCCACCCGGCCCTGCAGGCTGCGCCCGGCCACTACGTTCTGGAGAAGTGAAGCATGGTCTCCCAATTGATCGGCAAGCGCGGCCTGGTCGTCGGCGTCGCCAATGAACAAAGCATCGCCTGGGGTTGCGCCAAGGCCTTCCGCGAGGCCGGCGCCGAACTGGCCCTGACCTGGCTCAACGACAAGGCCCGGCCCCATGTCGAGCCGCTGGCCCAGCAGCTCGGCGCGGCACTGCAGATGCCGCTGGACGTGGAGCAGCCCGAACAGCTCGACGCCGTGTTCGCAGCCATCACCGAACGCTGGGGCCGGCTCGACTTCCTGCTGCATTCGATCGCCTTCGCGCCCAGCGGCGACCTGCACGGCCGCGTCATCGACTGCTCGAAGGAAGGCTTTGCGCGGGCCATGGACATCTCCTGCCACTCCTTCATCCGCATGGCCCGGCTGGCCGAACCCCTGATGGCCCACGGCGGCGCCCTGCTGACCATGAGCTACCTCGGGGCCGATGAGGTCGTCGCCCACTACGGCCTCATGGGGCCGGTGAAGGCGGCGCTCGAATCCAGCGTGCGCTACCTGGCAACCGAGCTGGGCCCGCAGGGCATCCGCGTCAATGCGGTCTCGCCCGGCCCGCTGGCCAGCCGCGCGGCCTCGGGCATCGCGCACTTCGACGAGCTGATGGACGACGCCCGGCGCCGCGCCCCCCTGCGCCGCCTGGTCGACATCGACGAAGTGGGCTCGCTGTGCGCCTTCCTGGCCAGCGACGCGGCCCGCGCCATCACCGGCGACACCCTCTATGTGGACGCCGGCTTCCACACCATCGGATAAGCCTTTCCTCATGCGCCTGCGCTCCCCCTGGCGGCCCGCCGCCCCTGCCTTGACCCTGTCCCTGCTGCTGGCGGGCTGCGCGGCCACCGGCCCGGCCTACGAGCGCCCCGCCGCGCCCGTGGCCGCCCATTTCGAAGACGAAAGCCCGGCCCGGGGCGAAGCCGCCGCCACCCTCGAGTGGCGCCACTACTTCACCGACACCCGACTGCAGGGACTGATCGAACAGGCGCTGGCGAACAACCGCGACCTGCGCATGGCCGCCGCCCGGGTGCAGCAGGCCCAGGCCGCCTACGGCCTGCAGAAGGCGGCCGGCAGCCCCCAGGTGGTGGGGCAACTGGCCAGCGACCGGGTGCACCTGCCGGCCGGCATCGACCCGCTGGGCCTGCCCATCCAGGCCAGCGGCTACAGCCTGGGCCTGGGCTTTGCCAGTTGGGAGCTGGACTTCTGGGACCGGGTCGGCCGCCAGCGCGACGCCGCCATGGCCACCAGCCTGGCCAGCGATGAGGCCGCACGCGCCGCCGCCCTCAGCCTCATCGGCCAGGTGGCCCAGGCCTATGTGGCGCTCGGCGAGACCGAAGATCGCCTCCGTCTGGCCCGCGAGGCGGTGGACAGCCGCCGCGAGACCCTGCGCATCTTCCGCCGCCGCGTCGAGGTGGGCTCCAGCTCGCGCCTGCAACTGACCCAGGTGCAGACCCTGCTGACCCAGGCCGAATCGCTGGCGGTGCAGCTCGAACAGACGCGCGCCGAACAGCGTCAGGCCCTGACGCTGCTGGTCGGTGCGGCCGACCTTCCCGGACCGGGCCTGTCGCTGGGCTCCCAGCCGCCGCTGGCCGAGTTGCGCCCCGGACTGCCGGCCGATCTGCTGAATGCCCGCCCCGACATCCTGGCGGCCGAACACCAGTTGCAGGCCAGCCATGCCAACGTGGCCGCAGCCCGCGCGGCCTACTTTCCGCGCATCAGCCTGACCACCGCCCTGGGCACCACCAGCACCGACTTCAACGGCCTGTTCGAAGGCGCCAGCAAGGCCTGGATCTTCGCGCCCAGCATCGACCTGCCGATCTTCGACGGCGGCCGCCGCGACAGCCATCTGCGCCTGCAACAGGCACGCGAACAGGAGGCCCTGGCCCAATACGACAAGGCGGTCCAGGGGGCCTTCCGCGACGTCAACAACGCGCTGGCGGCCCGCCAGGCCATGGACCGCCAGTGGCTGATCGCCCAGACCGCACAAGCCGCCCAGGCCGAGCGCGCACGCCTGTCGCAGCTGCGCTTCGAGGCCGGCTCGGCCGCCTTCCTCGAGGTGCTGGACGCGCAGCGCGACCTGCTCGCCGCCGGCCAGGCCGTCGTCCAGGCCCACCGTGGCGTGCTGGCCAGCCGCATCGCCCTCTACAGCGCCCTGGGCGGCGGCTCGCTGGCCGCCGTCGACAGCGCACCAGCCCCGACGCCGGCCCCCTGACCCATTGCCCCATTGCCCCATTGAACCCTGCACGCCCAGCCGATCGCGGACCGCCCCCATATGACCCCACCGAAGACCCTCCTGCCCATCGCCCTGGCCCTGGCCGCCGCCCTCGCCGCCGGAGCCTATGCCTGGACCGCCCTGCGCCACACCGGCCCCGGCGAAGGCTTTGTCAGCGGCAACGGCCGCATCGAGGCGACCGAGATCGACGTCGCCAGCAAGTACCCGGGCCGGCTGCAGGATGTGCTGGTGGCCGAAGGCGACCTGGTGCAGGCCGGCCAGCCTCTGGCCCGCATGCAGGTCCAGACCCTGGAGGCCCAGCGCGATGAAGCCCAGGCACGTCAGCAGCAGGCTGCCGCGGCCATCCGCAGTGCCGAAGCCCAGGTGGCCGTGCGCGAGAGCGACGTGCTGGCCGCGCAGGCCGTGCTGGCCGCGCGCGAGACCGACCTCGAGGCCGCCAGCCTGCGCCTGCGCCGCTCCGAGAGCCTGAGCCGCGAGGGCGCCTCGTCCGAGCAGGAGGTCGACGACGACCGCGCCCGCGTGCGCAGCGCCGGTGCCGCCGTCGCGGCAGCCCAGGCGCAGCTGGCGGCGGCCCGCAGCGCGGTCACCGCAGCCAGCACCCAGGTGGGCGGCGCGCGGGCCGCCAACAGCGCCGCCGAAGCCACCGTGGCCCGGGTCAAGGCCGACCTCGACGACAGCGTGCTCGCCGCGCCCCGCGCCGGCCGGGTGCAGTACCGGATCGCCCAGCCCGGCGAGGTGATCGCCGGTGGCGGCAAGGTGCTCAACCTGGTCGACCTGTCCGACGTGTACATGAGCTTCTTCGTGCCCGAGACCGTGGCCGGGCGCCTGGCCCTGGGTGCCGAGGTGCACCTGGTCCTCGATGCCGCGCCGCAGTATGTGATCCCGGCCCGGATCAGCTTTGTCGCCAGCACCGCGCAGTTCACGCCCAAGACGGTGGAGACCGCCAGCGAACGCCAGAAGCTCATGTTCAAGGTGAAGGCCCGCATCCCGGACGAGCTGTTGAAAAAACACCTGCAGCAGGTCAAGACCGGCCTGCCCGGCGTGGCCTGGCTCAAACTCGATGCGCAGGCCGCCTGGCCTGCCGAGCTGGCGGTGAAGGTGCCTGAGTGAACGAGGTCGCGCGCTTCCACGGCGTCAGCCTGCGCCACGGCAAGGCCCTGGCGCTGGATGCGATCGAGCTGGGCCTGCCCGCCGGCTGCATGGTGGGCCTGATCGGCCCCGACGGCGTCGGCAAGTCCAGCCTGCTGTCGCTGCTGGCCGGCGCCCGCGCGGTGCAGCAGGGGCAGGTGCTGGCCCTGGGCGGCGACCTGGCCGATCCGGCGCACCGCGACGCGGTCTGCCCGCGCATCGCCTACATGCCGCAAGGCCTGGGCAAGAACCTCTACCCCACCCTCTCGGTCGAGGAGAACCTGCAGTTCTTCGGCCGACTGTTCGGCCACGAGGCCGGCGAGCGGCGGCGCCGCATCGACGCCCTGACGCGCAGCACCGGGCTGCTGCCCTTTCTGCAGCACCCCGCCGGCAAGCTGTCGGGCGGCATGAAACAGAAGCTCGGCCTGTGCTGCGCCCTGATCCACGATCCCGACCTGCTGATCCTCGACGAGCCCACCACCGGCGTGGACCCGCTGTCGCGCAGCCAGTTCTGGGACCTGATCGACCGCATCCGGGCCGAACGCCCCGGCATGAGCGTGGTGGTGGCCACCGCCTACATGGAAGAGGCAGAACGCTTCGACTGGCTGGTGGCCATGGACGCCGGCCGCGTGCTGGCCACCGGCAGCGCGGCCGAGCTGCGCTCGCGCACCGGATGCAGCACCCTTGAGGCCGCCTTCATCGCCCTGCTGCCCGAGGTGCGCCGCCAGGGCCACCATGCGGTGGTGGTGCCGCCGCTGGCCGCATCGGGCGCGGCCGACATCGCCATCGAGGCCCAGGGCCTGACCATGCGCTTCGGCGACTTCGTGGCGGTCGACCATGTCGACTTCCGCATCCGCAAGGGCGAGATCTTCGGCTTCCTGGGCTCCAACGGCTGCGGCAAGTCGACCACCATGAAGATGCTCACCGGATTGCTCAGCGCCAGCGAGGGCAGCGCCCGGCTCTTCGGCCAGACGGTCGACCCCGACGACATCGCCATCCGCGCCCGCGTCGGCTACATGTCGCAGGCCTTCTCGCTCTACAGCGAACTGACGGTGCGGCAGAACCTGGTGCTGCATGCGCGCCTGTTCCGCGTGCCCGAAGACCAGGTGGCGGCCCGGGTGGACGACATGGTGCGGCGCTTCGGGCTGGGCGAGGCGATCGACAGCCTGCCCGAAAGCCTGCCCCTGGGCATGCGCCAGCGCCTCTCGCTGGCGGTGGCCATGGTGCACCGCCCCGAATTGCTGATCCTCGACGAACCCACCTCGGGCGTCGACCCGGTGGCACGCGACCTGTTCTGGCAGCTGATGGTCGACCTGTCGCGCCAGGACGGCGTGACCATCTTCATCTCGACCCACTTCATGAACGAGGCCGAGCGTTGCGACCGCATCTCGCTGATGCATGCCGGCCGGGTGCTGGTCACCGACACGCCGGCCGCCATCGTCGCGCAACAGGGCGCGGCCGGCCTGGAGCAGGCCTTCATCGCGCACCTTCGCGCGGCCGCCGGCGAGGCCGCCGCAGAGCCGGCGGCCACGGCACTGACGCCTGCGACCCCGCCGCAGGCCGCGCCGGCACCACGGCGCCGCCGCTTCAGCCTGGCCCGCGCCCTGAGCTACACCCTGCGCGAGGCCCTGGAGCTGCAACGCGACCCGGTGCGCGCCACCCTGGCGCTGCTGGGCACCGCGATCCTGATGTTCATCATCGGCTACGGCATCAGCCTCGATGTCGAAGACCTGTCCTACGCGGTGCTGGACCGCGACCAGACCGGGTTGAGCCAGAGCTATGCGCTCAACCTGTCGGGCTCGCGCTACTTCATCGAACGCGCGCCACTGGCCAGCGAGGACGAGATGGACCGCCGCATGCGCAGCGGCGAGCTGGCCCTGGCCATCGAGATCCCGAACGGCTTCGCGCGCGAGCTGGAGCGCGGCCATCCGGTCGAGATCGGCGCCTGGGTGGACGGCGCGATGCCCACCCGCGCCGAGACCGTGCTCGGCTATGTGCAGGCCATGCACCTGATGTGGCTGGCCGACCTGGCCGGACACCGCCTGGGCCTGCACCTGCCGCAGGCCAGCCGGCTCGAGACCCGCTACCGCTACAACCCCGATGTGAAGAGCCTGCCGGCCATGGTGCCGGCGGTGATCCCGATGCTGCTGATGATGATCCCGGCCATGCTGACCGCGCTGTCGGTGGTGCGCGAGAAGGAGCTGGGCTCGATCATCAACCTCTATGTGACCCCGGTGACGCGCAGCGAATTCCTGCTCGGCAAGCAACTGCCCTATGTGCTGCTGGGCCTGTTCAATTTCGGCCTGATGTCGCTGCTGGCGGTGACCGTCTTCGGCGTGCCGATCAAGGGCAGCCTGGCGACGCTGACCCTGGCGGCCCTGGTCTTCGTGATCGCCTCCACCGGCTTCGGCCTGCTGGCCTCGACCTTCACCCGCAGCCAGATCGCCGCCATGTTCGTGACCATGATCGGCACCCTGATCCCCTGCGTGCAGTTCGCCGGCCTGCTCAACCCGGTGTCTTCGCTGGAGGGCAGCGGCGCCCTGATCGGCGCCGTCTACCCGGCCACCCACTTCCTGACCATCAGCCGCGGCGTGTTCAGCAAGGCGCTCGACCTGGGGGCGCTGGCGGGCTCGTTCTGGCCCCTGCTGGCCTCGGTGCCGGTGATCCTGGGCCTGGCGGTGGCGCTGTTGAAGAAGCAGGAGGGCTGAAGCCATGCAGCGCCTGCTCGCCAACGTCTACCGCCTCGGCGTCAAGGAGCTGTGGAGCCTGGTGCGCGACCCGATGATGCTGGTGCTGATCGCCTACACCTTCACCGTCGCCATCTACATCGCCGCCACCGCCATGCCCGAGAGCCTGCACAACGCGGCCATCGCCATCGTCGACGAGGACGGCTCGCCGCTGTCGGCCCGGCTCGCGGCCAGCTTCTACCCGCCCCACTTCAAGACGCCGCGCCTGCTCACCCTGACCGAGATGGATGCCGGCATGGACAGCGGCGAGTACACCTTCGTGCTCGACATCCCCGCCGGCTTCCAGCGCGACGTGCTGGCCGGGCGTTCGCCGGCCGCGCAGCTCAATGTCGACGCCACGCGCATGACGCAGGCCTTCACCGGCAGCGGCTACATCCAGCAGATCGTCGCCGACGAGGTCGACGAATTCGTCCGCCGCCACCGCGGCGGCGACACCCTGCCGGTGACCCTGGCACTGCACACCCGCTTCAACCCCAACCTCGAACAGTCGTGGTTCGGCTCGCTGATGGAGATCATCAACCAGGTGACCCTGCTGTCGATCATCCTCACCGGCGCCGCCCTGATCCGTGAACGCGAGCACGGCACCATCGAACACCTGCTGGTGATGCCGGTCAAGCCGGCCGAGATCATGCTGGCCAAGGTCTGGTCCATGGGCCTGGTGGTGGTGCTGGCCGCCCTGGTGGCCCTGGTCTTCGTGGTGCAGCTGACGCTTCACGTGCCCGTGCAGGGCTCGGTGGCCCTGTTCATGGCGGTGGTGGCGCTGCACCTGTTCGCCACCACCTCGATGGGCATCTTCCTGGCCACCGTGGCGCGCTCGATGCCGCAGTTCGGCATGCTGCTGGTGCTGGTGCTGCTGCCGCTCGAGCTGCTGTCGGGCGGCATGACGCCGCACGAAAGCATGCCGCGTTTCGTGCAGGACGTGATGCTCGGCGCACCGACCACCCACTTCGTGTCGGCGGCGCAAGCCATCCTCTACCGGGGCGCCGGGCTTGACGTGGTGTGGTCACAGATGCTGGCCATCCTCGCCATCGGCACCGTGCTGTTCGCGGCCTCGCTGGCCCGCTTCCGAAAAACCATCAGTCAGATGGCGTGAGCCCACGCCGCATTTCAAGGAGAGTCCCATGCGTCTTGATCCGAAACTCCAGCCCCTGCTGCAGACCCAGCTGAACCTGTGGCAGGGCAGCCTCGAACTCTGGCAGGCCCAGGGCGCCCAGTGGGCCGGCGTGGGCCTGCAACTGCTGCGTGACGCCTGCGACGAGGCACGCGACGAATCGACGCAATGGCTGAACCAGCCGGGCGACGCCAGCCGCCTGTGGCTGCGCCCGGCCGAGCAGCTCTGGCAGCAGGCGCACCGCCAGCTCGCCGCCGCCCAGACCCTGGCCCAGAACGCGGTCAACCAGCAGACCACCCTCGCCACCGAAGGCCAGCAACTGCTGGCCGACTGGCAGCAGGGCATGTCCCAGGCGCTGTCGGCCACCCATGACGCGATGCCCGTGAGCGCCTGGCTGAAGTGCTTCCTGCCGTCAGGAGACCAGGCATGAACACCGACAGCGTCCCCGCCCTGCCCACCGGGCCCGACGACCTGCAGACCGTCAGCAACCGCACCTTCGACCAGATCGCGGTCGGCGACAGCGCCTCGATCCAGCGCAAGCTCAGCGCCGAGGACATCCAGCTTTTCGCGGTGCTCTCGGGCGATGTGAACCCGCAGCACCTCGACAGCGACTACGCCAATGCCACGCGCTTCCATGGCGTGATCGCCCACGGCATGCTCGGCGGCGCCCTGATCTCGGCCGTGCTCGGCACCCGCCTGCCCGGCCCCGGCACCATCTACCTGGGCCAGACCCTGCGCTTCCTGGCGCCGGTGCACATCGGCGACACCCTCACCATCAGCGTGACCGTGAGCGCCCGCGACGAGCTGAAGAAACGCCTCAAGCTGGCCTGCGCCTGCACCAACCAGGACGGTGTCGCTGTGATCAGCGGCGAGGCCGACGTGATCGCCCCCACCGAGACGGTGAGCCGCCCGCGCAGCACCCTGCCCGAGGTGCACCTGAGCAACGGCAACGACGGCCCGCGCCGCCTGCTGGCCCACGCCCAGCCCCTGGGCCCGATCCGCGTGGCCGTGGTCCACCCCTGCGATGCGCTGAGCCTGTCGGCGGCCCTCGACGCCCAGGCCTGCGGCCTGATCACCCCGGTGCTGGTGGCGCCCCGCGACCGGCTCGAGGCCGTGGCCCGCGAAGCCGGCCTGAGCCTGGAAGGCCTGCAGATCGAGGACGTGGCGCACAGCCATGCCGCCGCCGCGCGGGCCGTCGAACTGGTGCGCCAGGGCGAGGCCGAGGCGCTCATGAAAGGCAGCCTGCACACCGACGAACTGATGGGCGCCGTGGTGGCCGCCGACAGCGGCCTGCGCACCAAGCGCCGCATCAGCCACTGCTTCCTGATGCAGACCCCGGCCTACCCGCGCCCCTTCATCATCACCGACGCCGCGATCAACATCGCGCCCTCGCTGGAGGCCAAGGCCGACATCGTGCGCAACGCGGTCGAACTGGCCCATGCCATCGGTGTGCCCGAGCCGCGGGTGGCCATCCTGGCCGCGGTCGAGACGGTGAACGCCGCCATGCCGGCCACCCTCGACGCCGCCGCCCTGTGCAAGATGGCCGACCGCGGCCAGATCGCCGGGGCGCTGCTGGACGGCCCGCTGGCCTTCGACAATGCGGTCTCGGCCGCCGCCGCCCGCATCAAGGGGATCGAGTCCGAGGTCGCCGGGCGCGCCGACGTGCTGGTGGTGCCGGACCTCGAAAGCGGCAACATGCTGGCCAAGCAGCTCGAATACCTGGGCGGCGCGGCCAGCGCCGGCATCGTGCTCGGTGCCCGCGTGCCCATCGTGCTGACAAGCCGGGCCGACTCGCGCGAGAGCCGCATCGCCTCCTGCGCGATCGCGGTGGTGCTGGCCCACCGTTACCGGAGCACGCCGCCATGAGCGCCCCCGGCAACGACCATGTGCTGGTCCTGAACTGCGGCTCATCGAGCATCAAGTACGCGCTCTACGACGCCGGACAGCGGCCCCTGCCGCGCCAGGCGCTGTGGAGCGGCAAGGTCGAAGGCATCGGCACGCCCCGGGCCAGCCACAGCGAAGGCGGCCAGCCGCCGGCCCCGCTGCCGCTGGATCCGGCCAACCCCTACCATGCGGCGCTCGAGCACATCGAAGGTCAGGTGCGTGCGCAACTGGGACACCACCGGCTGGTGGCGGTGGCGCATCGCGTGGTGCATGGCGGCGCCAAGTACTTCGAGCCGGTGCGCGTCGACGCCCAGGTGCTGGCCGATCTGCGCGCCTACATCCCGCTGGCGCCCCTGCACCAGCCCTTCGCGCTCGAGGCCATCGAGGCCCTGCTCGAACGCCAGCCCCACCTGCTGCAGGTGGCCTGCTTCGACACCGCCTTCCACCACACCCTGCCCGAGGTCGAGCAGATGCTGCCCCTGCCCTATGCGGCCTGGGAACGCGGCCTGCGCCGCTATGGCTTCCATGGCCTGTCCTACGCCTACCAGGCGGTGGCCCTGGCCGAACGCCATGGCGACGCGGCGCGCGACCGCACCCTGGTCGCCCACCTGGGCAGCGGCGCCAGCCTGTGCGCCATGCGCAATCTGCAGAGCGTCGCCACCACCATGGGCTTCTCGGCGCTCGACGGCCTGATGATGGGCACCCGCTGCGGCGCCCTCGACCCGGGCGCGGTGATCTACCTCATGGAGATCGAGAAACTCAGCCTCGAACAGGTGGCCCATGTGCTCTACCACGAGTCGGGCCTGCTGGGCGTCTCGGGCCTGTCCTCGGACCCGCGCGAACTGCTGCGCCAGGAATCGACCCACCCGCAGGCCGCCGCCGCGCTGGCCCTGTACGTGCGGCGCATCGTGCGCGAGATCGGGGCGCTGGTGGCGGTGCTCGGCGGGCTGGACCTGCTGGTCTTCACCGCCGGCATCGGCGAACACAATGCCGAGATCCGCTTGCGCATCTGCGCGGGGCTGGGCTACCTGGGGGTGCGTGTGGATGAGGACGCGAACCTCGCGAATGGGGCCTGCATCTCGGCGCTGGACAGCGCGGTGAAGGTGGGGGTGGAGCCGACGAATGAGGAGTGGGTGGCGGCTCGGGCGGCGGTGGGGTTGTTGTAGGCGCGGGGGCACCGCTCGTTGCTCGTTGCTCGTTGCTCGTGGCGTCGGGTGGGGGTTTTGAGGGCGTGCCCTGGTCCGAGGGCGGGAGCCGGGTCTCGGCCCGGCGGCCGAGGTACTTTTCTTTGCTTCGCCAAAGAAAAGTACCCAAAAGAAAGGCGACCCGACTGTCTCGCCCTGCTGCGCAGGGTGCGCTGCGCTGCTCACCTTGAGCGGGGTCTCGCAGAAA
>JAFAMV010000096.1 GCA_019233055.1 Curvibacter sp. | reverse complement strand
CACTGTTTCAACTGAAGTCCGCCATGAACTCCTTTGCCATCGACGCATCCGGGCGACCACGCGACAGGGCAACTGAAGTGCATGGCGGCCCGGCCCGGATCCATGCCGCGCTCTCCGTCCACCTGGAGGCCCTGCTGTCGCAAGCCTGCGCACTGGAAGCAGAAACCCGTCAACTGGCCCACGATCTTGACCAGCCCCTATGGCTGAACGAGCAGGAGATGCTGGGCCATCAATCGCGCGAATTGTCGAGTCTGCGTCAGGTGCTGGTGGCGTACATCGGCGGCCAGGCCCACGAATTGCCCCGGGCCGGTCTGCCCCGGCCCGGGGCCAGCCTGGAGGAGCGCCTGCAGACCTTGTGCGAGAGCAATCTGGCCCTGCTGGCGTCCCTGCGCGATACGGTCGTCCTCTGCGGGGACCTGGAAGACACGGCGCTGCACGCCCTGATGAAATCCTGGCTGCAGGACGCCGATTTCCGCACCTGGTCCCTGTTCGAAGCCTCCCGCAGCCACCGCCTCTGGGGTTGACCCCGGCGGCCGACTGGCATGGCTTGCCGGCTGCGCCTCTCATGCTAAAGTGGCCGGCCCGGCTGCACGACGGGCGCGGATGGCGTGCCCGTGGCCCCGGGGCTGACGGAGAGACAACATGCCCGGACTCTTGCCCCAGGTAGACCCCGAGGGTCTGCTCGAATTCTCGGTGGTCTACACCGATCGCGCCCTCAACCACATGTCCGCCCGCTTCCGTGGCGTCATGCTCGACATCTCGGCCCTGCTCAAGGAAGTCTACGGCGCACATGCCGCCGTGTTGATCCCGGGCAGCGGCACGTTCGGCATGGAGGCGGTTGCGCGCCAGTTTGCCAACCAGCAGCGTGTGCTGGTGTTGCGCAACGGCTTTTTCAGCTATCGCTGGTCGCAGATCCTCGAGATGGGTCGCATCAGCGATCAGATCACCGTGCTGCAGGCCCGTCCCACGGCACCGGGCCCCAAGGCCCCCTGGGCTCCGGCACCGATCGACGAGGTGGTCGCGACCATCCGTCGGGAAAAGCCTGCCGTGGTGTTCGCCCCGCACGTCGAGACAGCGGCCGGCATGATCCTGCCTGACGACTATCTGCGGACCGTGGCCGATGCCGTACATGAGGTGGGCGGCTTGTTCGTGCTGGACTGCATCGCCTCGGGCGCTGTTTGGGTGAACATGCGTGAAATCGGTATCGATGTGCTAATTTCGGCCCCCCAGAAGGGCTGGAGCAGTTCGCCGGCCTGCGCCATGGTGATGCTGTCGGAGCGCGCACGTGCGGCCATCGACGGCACCACCAGTTCCAGCTTCGCCTGCGACCTCAAGAAATGGCTGCAGATCGCCGAAAGCTATGAAAACGGCAGCCATGCCTACCACACGACCATGCCGACCGATGCCCTGGTGCGCTTGCGCGACACCATGAAGGAGACCCAGGCCGCCGGCTTCGCCCGCATGGCCGAGGCCCAGTGGGCGCTGGGGCGTGGTGTGCGGGCCTTGTTCGAGTCCCGTGGCCTGAGCAGCGTGGCCGCAGCCGGTTTCCAGGCCCCCGGGGTGGTGGTGAGCTACACCGAGGATCCTGAGATCCAGTCGAGCCGCAAGTTCCTCGCCGTCGGTCTGCAGACCGCTGCCGGGGTGCCTTTGATGTGCGGAGAAGGGCCTGATTTCCGCACCTTCCGCGTCGGCCTGTTCGGCCTGGAGAAGTGGCAGAACATCGACCGGACCCTCGCCCACCTGAGCGAGGCGCTGGACCGCATCGGTTGCCGCGCCCCCGAGGCCCTGGCCACCGCCTGAGCGCGGCCCTGGCGGCCCGCCCTGGGCCGGCGGGCTGCAGGCCCGCGTCAGGTCCGGACGTGGTGCGGCGGGGGCACGGCGCCAGACTCTTCAGCCTGGGCGCCCCAGAGGGACATCACTCCGAGGGCGATGCCCAGGGCAAGTCCCATGGCATGGGGCAGGAGCCAGTTCAGCAATGGGCGGGTCGCCAGTGTTTTCATGTCGGGTCTCCTCAAGGTTAAAACCTGTAAAGAAGAGACTAGCCGCCCAACACGTCGAGAACTTAAAGACCAGGTAATGTTTCTGTGCAGGCTGCGCTGCACGGTGCATCAGAAGCGTGGCAGATCGGGGTGCTTGAGGCGGCCGCCGCGCACCAGTTCCTTGCCATATTCGGCGCAGCGGTGCTTGCTCGGGATCACCTTGCCGGGGTTCAGCAGCCCCAGCGGGTCAAACGCCCGTTTGACCCCCAGCATCTGCTCGCGCTCCTCGGGGCTGAACTGCACGCACATGCTGTTGAGCTTTTCGACGCCCACGCCGTGCTCTCCGGTGACGGTGCCGCCCATGGCCACACTGGTCTCCAGGATGTCGGCGCCGAAGAGTTCGCAGCGGTGCAACTGGTCGGGGTCGTTGGCATCGAAGAGGATCAGCGGGTGCAGGTTGCCATCGCCCGCATGGAAGACGTTGGCGCAGCGCAGCCGGTATTTCTTCTCCATCTCGGCGATCGCCAGCAGGATGTCGGCCAGGCGCTTGCGCGGGATGGTCGAGTCCATGCACATGTAGTCGGGGCTGATGCGGCCGCTGGCCGGGAAGGCGTTCTTGCGGCCGCTCCAGAAGCGCAGGCGTTCGCCTTCATCGCGGCTGACGGTGATGGCGGTCGCGCCGAAACGCCGCAAGACCTCGCTCATGCGGCCGATCTCCTCTTCGACCTCCTCGGGGGTGCCGTCGCTTTCGCACAGCAGGATGGCCTCGGCCTCGAGGTCGTAGCCGGCATGGACGAAATCCTCGACGGCCGCGGTCATGGGCTTGTCCATCATCTCCAGGCCGGCGGGAATGATGCCTTCCGCGATCACCGCCGCCACCGCGTCGCCCGCCTTGCGCATGTCGTCGAAGCTGGCCATGATGCAGCGCGCCAACTGGGGTTTGGGGATCAGCTTGACCGTGACTTCGGTGGTGACGGCCAGCATGCCTTCGCTGCCGATGACGATGGACAGCAGGTCCAGGCCGGCCGAGTCGAGGGCATCGCTGCCGAATTCGACCGCTTCGCCGGCCATGGTGAAGCCTCGCACCTTGAGCACGTTGTGCACCGTCAGGCCGTATTTGAGGCAGTGCACGCCGCCCGAATTCTCGGCCACATTGCCGCCGATGGTGCAGGCGATCTGGCTGCTCGGGTCGGGGGCGTAATAGAGGCCGTGGGGCGCCGCCGCCTCGCTGATGGCCAGGTTGCGCACACCGCCCTGGACCACGGCGGTGCGGCTGCGTGGGTCGATGCGAACGATCTGGTTGAATTTGGCCAGCGACATCGTCACCCCGAGCGGGTGGGGCATGGCCCCGCCCGACAGGCCGGTGCCGGCGCCCCGTGCGACCACGGGGACCTGCAGGGCGTGGCAGGTCTGCAGCACCGCCTGGACCTCGTCCTCGGTCTCGGGCAGCGCCACGACCAGGGGGCGTTCCCGGTAGGCGGTGAGGCCGTCGCATTCGTAGGGCACGGTGTCTTCGCTGTGCCACAGCAGCGCGTGGGCCGGCAGCACGCGTTCCAGGGCCTGCACCACCTGGCTCTGTCGCTCGGTGCGCGCTTGGGGGGAAGGGCTGCTCGGGGTTGTCGGGGCGTTCATGGGCTGGGGGACGGCGCAGAGGATGCGCCGGCGGAATGGGCTCGGGAGACGCTAATTTACGCCCAAAGCGCTGGTCTCGGCCATGAAGTTTCTTTCAAAGGCTTGTGAAGAATGCCGGTGCGGCGGCCCGAAAAAAAAACCGCAGGGCCAGGAAACTGGCGCTGCGGTCCTTGCCGGCACCCGGCCGAGGCCGGGTGGGCGGTTTCATTGCCGATCAGGGCTCGACGTAGGGGCTCAGGCAGACCGGCTTGGCCACGCTGCCGGCCAGGAACACCGACACCACCTGATTGCCGGGCACGGAGGCCAGCGGCGAGTAGGCGCTGCAGGGGTTGCTGCTGAGGTTCTGGTCGGTGACCAGCAGGGCGCTGGCGTAGGTGGTGCTGGCCAGGGAGGCCGGGCTCGAGGCCGAGCCGTAGGCGACGCCGGTGGCCAGGACCTGGCTGTTCACCGACAGCAGTGCGCCGGCGGTGCCGGTCATGCCGTTGACCAGGCGGAAGTTGGAGTAGCCGGAGACCGGGGCCGAGTTGTTGTCGAAGATCAGCTTGGCCACCGAGTTGGCGGCGGTGCCGTCTCCCGAGACCAGCAGGGTGTAGTCGGAGCCGGCCGACAGTGTGCTGACCGAGGAGGTGACCGGGATGGTGGCGCCGGTGCCGGTGGTGACGTTGAAAGTCGGGGTGCCGGCGGTCAGCACCGAGTAGGACCCGATGTTCTGCACCGTGGAGCCCGACATCAGCGTGCTGGTGCTGCTGCCGGTGGTGACGGTGCCGGTCAGGGCAGCCGTGGTGGTGTTGGCGCTGGTGCCGGTCAGGGCATTGACCATGCGGACCCGGGCGTTGCCGTTGGCGTAGGCCGTGGTGCCGTTCTGCTGGGTCAGCAGGATGCCGTTGACCAGCACGCCGCTGGTCGAGGTGGTCAGCACCAGGGTGTAGTTGGTCTGCGAGGCCAGTGCCACGCCGGTCAGGGTCAGGTAGACCGAGCTGGGCTGGTTCTGGGCCGTCACCGTGATGTTGAAGGTGCCCGAGGTGACCGTGCTGGCCTGGCTCACCGAGCGGCCGCTGACGGTGATCGGGGTGGTGCCGCTGACGCCGGCCGGTGCGATGTAGACATCCAGGCCGCCGGCGGTGGAGCCGGAGACCTTGGCCGGGACGGTGTTCAGGATCTGGATCGCCGACTGGCCGCTGGCCGGGGTGGCCAGGTTTTCATTGACGACGGTCGAGGCCAGATTGCCCTGGTAGTTGTAGACCACGAGGGTGTAGGGGCCGGTGCTGCCAGACAGCGACATGGTCAGCGGCAGCACGGTGTTGCCGGTGGTGCTGTCGAGGATGTTGTAGGTGGTGCTGCTGGTGCCGCCGGACATGTAGTTGGCGTTCACGTTGCCATAGCTCACGGCGGTGTTGGGGGTGCCGGTGCCGATCTGGAGTTCCAGCGGGTTGGCGTACAGGGCGGCTGCGTTGAGCAGGCGGATGTTGGTATTGCTGCTGCTGCCGCCACCGCAGGCACTCAGCAGGGTCGTGGCGGCCAAGGCAAGCCCCAGCGTCCATCGGGTCAAGGTCATGAAAAATTTCTCCTGTTAGTCCACAGCTTGCCCGTATGGTAGCTGACCAGAGGCGGCGACCATGGTAGGTGGGATGGGTGCGAAAGAAAACTAGTGTAAATGCAAGTGGTTACAGCAGACCGGGTCGGGGTGTCCGGTGTGACCGGTGGGCGGCCGCGAAGGGGCGCTCACAGCAGGGATTTCTGCAGCCACTCCGCGAAGGCGGCGCATTCCCAGCGGTCCATGGTGCCGGTGCGCCAGCACAGGTAGTGGGCATGCGGACTGGGCACGTCGCGGTCGTAGAGGCGCACCAGTTGCCCGCTGTCCAGCCACAGTGCACCGAGCTTCAGCCGCACCAGGGCGACGCCCATGCCGGCGGCGGCGGCATCGCACATCAGGCCGACATCGTTGAATTGTGAGCCTTCGGCCGGTTCGGGCCAGTCCAGGCTGTGGGCGGCAAACCAGGTGCGCCAGGGCTCCAGCGGGCTGCGCAGCAGCGGCAGGCCTTCGAGGTCTTCGGCCCGTTCGAAGGGGCCGCGTTCGCGCACGAAGGCGGGCGAGGCCAGGGGCGTCACCTCGTCGCCTGCCAGTTTCACGTGTTCGAGGTCGGCATAGCGGCCCGGACCGAAGCGCACGATCAGGTCGGCGTCCTCGGCGATCACGTCGAGCAGGGGGATCGAGACATGCAGCGCCAGATCGATCTCCGGGTAGGCCTCGGTGAACTGGCGCAGGCGCGGGATGAGGATGGCGCGGGCGAAGGTCGGGGTGACGGCGAGCTTGAGCTTGCGCTTGCCCGGCGGACCCATGGAGCCCGGAAAGCGCTGCAGCGCCTCGAGGCCTTCGCGCACATGGGCCAGGTATTCGCTGCCTTCGGTGGTCAGCGAGAAGTCGGCCCGGCCGAACAGCTTGGTGCCCAGGATCTGTTCGAGCTGCCGCACCCGGTGGCTGACGGCGCTGGGGGTGACGCAGAGCTCCTCGGCGGCCAGGGTGACGCTGCGCAGCCGCGCCAGGGCCTCGAAGGTCAGCAGGCACTGGATCGGCGGGATGCGCTGGGTGCCGGCGGCGGAGCTGCGCTCGTCCATGGGGCGGGCCTTCGGACTATTTGAAGATCACGGTCTTGTGGCCGTTGAGCAGCACCCGGTGCTCGCTGTGCCACTTCACCGCACGGGCCAGCACCTGGCTTTCGGTGTCGCGGCCCAGCGCGGTCAGGTCTTCGACGGTGCGGCTGTGGTCGACGCGGGCGACGTCCTGCTCGATGATCGGGCCTTCGTCAAGGTCGGCGGTCACGTAGTGGGCGGTGGCGCCGATCAGCTTCACCCCCCGGTCATGGGCCTGGTAGTAGGGCTTGGCGCCCTTGAAGCTGGGCAGGAAGCTGTGGTGGATGTTGATGGCGCGGCCGGCCAGCTTGCGGCACAGGTCGTCGCTGAGGATCTGCATGTAGCGCGCCAGCACCACCAGCTCGGCGCCTTCGGCCTCGATCACCTCGAACTGACGGGCCTCGGCCTGGGCCTTGGTGGCGGCGGTCACCGGGATGTGGTGGAAGGGCACGTTGTAGCTGGCCGCCAGTTGATAGAACTCGCGGTGGTTGCTGATGATGGCCCGGATGTCCAGCGGCAGCAGGCCGGATTTCCAGCGGAACAGCAGGTCGTTCAGGCAGTGGCCTTCCTTGCTGACCAGCAGCACGGTCTTCACCGGCTGGGCCGTCGCATGCAGGCTCCACTTCATGGAGAAGGGGGCGGCGAATTCCGCCAACTGGGCCTTGAGGGCCTCGAAGCCGTGCGCCTCGCAGGCGAACTGCACACGCATGAAGAACAGGCCGGTGTCGTGGTCGTTGTACTGGGCCGCTTCCTCGATGTTGCCGCCGCGCTCGAGCAGAAAGCCGGAGACGGCATGAACAATGCCCGTTCGGTCGGGACAGGACAGGGTGAGTATGTAGGCTGGGTTCATAGCCCCTCGATTGTCGCAGCACTGTGCCGACCCGCACCGGCAGCAGGTCTCGTGCCGCATTCCAGCACGCGAACTTCGTTCAGCGCTCCTGCATCTGCTGGCGCAGTTCGGCGCAATGGTCGCGTTCGGGCGGGGCCGGCGAGGCCCAGACGAGGTCGCTGTCATCGGCCTGGGTGGCGTCGGGCGTCAGAGGGCGGGCCGAGTCGGCGTCCTTCACGGCGGCGACCAGGATCCGGACCTGCAGCTCGGGCGGCAGGTGCACGGGCACGCCCACGCTGCGCAACACATGGCCTGCACCGGCGAGCAGCAGCACGGTGCGACCGGGCGGCCTGTCGGCCTTGGCCAGCGTCTGGGCCATGCTCAGGTCGCGCGCGATCTGGATGCGGGCCATGGGGGCGATCTGGCTGTCGGCCAGCAAGCCGCAATGGCTGTCACGGATCGCCCGGCGCTGGCGCTCGACGGCTTCAGGGCTCAGCCTCAGGTCCAGGCTCAGGTCCTGCATGGCGGCGCGTTGCCGGTCGCGCGGCAGGTTGGCACCGATGACAGGGATGCCGGCTTCCACCGCAGCCATGATGGCCGGGGCGTAATCGTCCCAGGGCCAGGATTCGGCATTCCAGGCCAGGGCGGCGCGGACCTGGGCCTGGTTGGCCGAGGAGGGCAGGCCCGCCGTGCTGTGGCCCTGCTCGACCATCTCGAGCGCGAGGGCGGCAAGCCGGTGCTGGACGGCGAGGATCTCGACGATCTGGCGTTCCAGCACATGGTGTTCGGGCGCGTCGTGCTGTTCGCCGACCAGCAGAAAATCGGCGGGCAGCAGACGGGAGAGTTGCCCGGCCGGGGTGGCTGGCGGGCCTGCGCAACCGAGCACGCCGGTCAGCAGGGCCGCGACGGCCGCCAGCCGGAAGCGGCGACCCGGAGAGAAGGAAAACGGCATGGACCCATGTTAGCGCCGGTTGCCCGGCGCCGGGGCATGGGCTGGAGTTTCAGTGCACCAGGACGGGGTTCTGCGCCAGCCCGGTGTAGCGCTCCAGCGTGTCCTCGACCTCTTCCTGCGTCGGGGCATTGAGCTGCCAGGCGAGCACGATCTGCTGGAACATCTCGGCCCAGGAGCCGTCGAGGTAGACCTCCTTGCCCGAGCGCTTGTCGACGATCTCGAAGCCATGGCGGGCCAGTTGGGGCCTGGCCATGGCCGTGTCGTCGCCGTCGTCCAGGCCATCGTCGGCCATCATGTGGACCACCACAAAGGAGTCGGAGTCATAGAGCATTTGCATGATGTGGATTCCTTCTGATTGCCATGTTAGATGGCAATGAACGTGCCAGTTTCAAGATCCGACCTTGGAGTTGCTTTTTTTCCTCCCAAGTCCTATTTCGGCGGCAGGCCGGTGATACTTGAGAGCTCTCGTCCTCAGGGCGTCAGGATCTCATGCAGTTGCTGGTCGACATAGTCGCCATTGGACTGGGTGATGCGGATGCGGGCCGGCAGGTAGTGCAGGGCGGGCGACAGCCAGAGCTCCACGCGGGTGTCGTGTTCGGCGCGGGGCGTGCGGGTGAGCTTGAGCGTGCCCATGGCCCCGCTGGACAGGTTCAGCTCCTCGGGGCCGTCGACCTGGAAGACCCAGGTGTCGGCGTCGCGGGCGCTGACCGTGGGCAGGGTGATGTGGGTGCCGCCGGCGAATTTCGAGGGGTCGGCCGCCACCAGGGCGGCCAGTTGCATGAACAGGCTGAGACGGTCCTGCATGCCGGGCAGCCACATCACATCCGGGGTGTTGGCGCTGAAGCTCACCTTGCCTTCGGCCGCATTGAAATGGGCCGCCTGCTCGCTGCGTGCCTTGTCGCTGAAACGCCGTGGCGCCAGGCCCGTGGCGGTGATGTCGCCCTCGCTGGTCTGGGTGCGGCTGCCGATCAGGAAGACGCTGATCGAGGCCTTGGCCTGGTAGTGGCTGCCGTCATGGGTCCAGCTCATCTCGCCATTGGCCTGGTAGGGCAGGTGGCGTACCTCGGCGTGCACCGTGTAGCCCAGGTGCATGGGGGGCGGCACGCTGACGCTGGGGTGGTCTTCGGTGGCGGCCTGGTCGGTGGCGGGCGCCCTGGTTGCCGGCCCCGGGTCCGGTCCGGCGGCGACCGGCGAGGCCGGGTTCTGCCCTGTGGCCGGCGCGGCGGCGACCAGACCCGGCGCCTCGACCGCCGTCGGGGCCTCGGCCTCGGTGGTGGGCTCGGGCAGCAGGGGTGTCACGGTCTCCACGATCGGGCTGGACGGTTCTGCCATGGCCGGCGGCGGCACGGCGTGGGGCCTGGGCCGGATGCGGGCCTGCGGCGGGCGCGGCGCGGCGGCCGGGCGGGCTTCGATGCGCCGGGTGCTGAAGGCATGGCCCGGCACATCCTGCGGGTGCGCCGGCCCGTCGCCCATGGGCAGCAGGGCCGGTGTTCCCCACAGCAGCAGGCCGTGGGCGGCACCCACCGCCAGCGTCAGGGCCAGCAGCGTGCGCCGGGACGGGCCGGCGGCGGGCGAGCCGACGGTGGGCAGGGACGGCCCGGCTTGCCGCATCGTCAGGCCATCGCGTGGCCCAGATCGGCCGAAAGCCGCCGGGCCGCGTCGCGCAGGGGCTGGTCGATGGCGCCATTCCATTCGGGGTCGAAGGTGGCGATCGATCCCAGGGTGGTGATGCTGAGGACGATGTGGCCGTCGGCATCGAAGACCGGCGCGCTGAAGCCCACGATGCCGGGCAGCAGGGTGTCCACGACGCGTGCCGAGCCATGGCGTCGCACCTCCTCGAACAGGGCGCGTGCGGCCGCCAGCGTGGTGGGCAGGTCGGTGCGCTTGAGCTTCTGCGCCCGGCCCATCTCCTCGCGCAGCAGGGGGGCGATCGCCTCCTGGGACACATGGGCGGCAAAGCAGCGTCCGGTCGCCGACGACAGCAGGGGCATGACGTCGCCCAGGCGCAGGTTGGCCGTCACCGATTGGGGTGATTCTTCCCAGTGCACGATGGTGGGCCCCCGGTTGCCCCAGACCGCCAGGGCCAGGGTGTGGCCGATGGCCTCCATCAGGGGCGGCATGCGTTCACGCGCCATGCGCACCGCATCCACCCGCGACAAGGCCGACAGGCCCAGTTTCAAGGCGGCCGGGCCCAGGTCGTAGCGGTTGCTGCGGCTGTCCTGCGTCACCAGGCCCAGGCGCTGGAAGCTCACCAGGTAGCGGTGCGCCTTGGCCGCGCTCATGCCGGCGCTGGCCGCCAGGTCGCGCAGCATCTGCGGCCCGGCGGATCGGGTCAGGCTTTCCAGCAGGGCGAAGCCCACTTCGACCGACTGAATGCCCGCACGTGTCTTGTCCATCTGCACTAGAATCCGTTGGTTTCGTTTAGTTAAACGGATTTAACTATTCGTAATTGAAAAGCCCACACCCTGCCGGAGACAAGAGCCCATGAAACTCGCCACCTACAAAGACGGTTCACGCGACGGCCAACTGCTGGTCGTCTCGCGTGACCTGAGCACCGCGCATTATGCGACCGGCATCGCCACCCGCCTGCAGCAGGTCCTGGACGACTGGAACTTCCTGTCGCCGCAGTTGCAGGACCTGTACGACCAGCTCAACCAGGGCAAGGCCCGTCATGCCTTCGCTTTCGACCCCCGGCAGTGCATGGCGCCGTTGCCCCGGGCCTATCAATGGGCCGACGGCTCGGCCTATCTGAACCATGTGGAGCTGGTGCGCAAGGCGCGCAACTCCACCGTGCCCGAGACCTTCTACAGCGACCCGCTGATGTACCAGGGCGGCAGCGACGATTTCATCGGCCCCTGCGACGACGTGGTGGTGCCCAGCGAGGAGTTCGGCATCGATTTCGAAGCGGAGATCGCGGTGGTCACCGGCGACGTGCCCATGGGGACCTCGGCCGAGCGCGCCCTGGACGGGATCCGGCTGGTCATGCTGGTCAACGATGTGTCCCTGCGCAATCTGATCCCGGCCGAACTGGCCAAGGGCTTCGGTTTCTTCCAGAGCAAGCCGGCCACCGCGTTCAGCCCGGTGGCGGTCACGCTCGATGAGCTGGGCGCCGCCTGGGACCGTGGGCGGCTGCACCTGCCGCTGCAGGCCACCTGGAACGGCCGCCAGGTCGGCCTGTGCGATGCCGGACCCGAGATGACCTTCCACTTCGGCCAGCTCATCGCCCACATCTGCAAGACCCGCAATGTGCGCGCCGGCTCCATCGTGGGCAGCGGCACTGTCAGCAACCAGGGTGTCACCGATGCGCAGGGCCGCACCGAGTGGCCCAAGGGCTACAGCTGCATCGCCGAGAAGCGCTGCATCGAGACCATCCAGGACGGCCAGCCCCGCACTGCCTTCATGAAGTACGGCGATACCATCCGCATCGAGATGAAGGATGCCGAGGGCCGCAGCCTGTTCGGCGCCATCGACCAGAAGATCGCCGAATCGGCCGCCTGAGACAGGGCTCCGAAGGGGCCCGGACCACCGTTTCACAGAGGAGCCGCCGGAACGGGCTGGCGGCTCCGACATCGCCCACATCCCGAAGGAGACAGACAAGATGGACCGCAGAACCTTCCTGGCCGGCGTCGCGGCCGGCGCCACCGTGGGGGCCCGCAGCGCCCTGGCCGACAACTACCCGGATCAGCAGATCCGCTGGGTCGTGCCCTATCCGGCCGGTGGCGGCACCGACGTGCTGGCCCGCACCGTGGCCGAAGCCCTGCGCCAGCCCCTGGGCCAGGCCCTGATCATCGACAACCGTCCGGGCGCCTCGACCAACATCGGCTCCCAGATCGTGGCCGCCGCCAAGCCCGACGGCTACACCCTGATGTCGGCCGACAATGCCCTGCTGGCCTTCAATGAGCACCTGTTCTCGAAGCTGCCCTTCAACCCCGAGAAGGACTTCAGCTACATCGGCGGCATGAGCCGCTTTCCGCTGGCCCTGGTGGTGAACCCGGCCTTCGAGGCCAAGACGGTGAAGGATTTCGTCGCCTACGCCAAGGCCAACCCCGGCAAGCTCAACTATGCATCGCCGGGCAACGGGTCGCCGCACCACCTGGCCATGGAGATGTTCAAGGCCCGCACCGGCACCTTCATCACCCACATCCCCTACCGTGGCGCGGCACCGGCGCTGTCCGACGTCATGGGCGGGCAGGTGCCCTGCATGTTCCTGGACCTGGCCTCGGGCCTGTCGGTCATCCAGGCGGGCAAGGTGCGTGCCCTGGCCATCGGCACGGCCAAGCGTATTCCGCAGTTCCCCAACCTGCCGACCCTGGCCGAATCGGGTGTCGCCAACAGCGAGGTGTTCGCCTTCCAGGGCCTGCTGGGCCCGGCCGGTCTGCCCGCACCGATCGTCAGCCGACTCAACAGCGAGTTGAACAAGGCCCTGGCCAGTGCGCCGGTGCAAAAGCGCATGGCCGACTTCGGCATGGAGGCCTTGCCCGGCACGCCCGAGCAGTTCAAGGCCTTCTCTCGCGCCGAGTCCAAGCGCTGGGGCGAGATCATCCGCACCGCCGGCGTGAAGCTCGACTGAGCATGTTGAGGGCGACGGGGCCGACGCGCCCTGTCACTCAGCTGGCGTAGACCGCCTCGAGCGAGCGGAAACCCTTGACCTCGATGGGGTTGCCGAAGGGGTCGCAGAAGAACATCGTCCATTGCTCGCCGGCCTGCCCGGCGAAGCGCTGCTGTGGCGGCAGCACGAAGTCGACGCCGGCGGCCTGCAGCCGTGCGGCCATGTCCTGCCACTGCGGCAGCGCCAGGATCAGGCCGAAATGCGGCATGGGCACGAGGTGCTCGCCGACCCGGCCGGTGCGCGTGGTCTGGAAGGGTTGGCCCAGGTGCAGCGAGATCTGGTGGCCGTAGAAATCGAAATCGACCCAGGTGTCGGTGCTGCGGCCCTCGCGGCAGCCCAGCACGCCGCCGTAGAAGCGGCGCGCGGCATCGAGCTCGGTGACATGGAAGGCGAGGTGGAAGAGGCTTTGCATGCCCGCCAGAATAGCGCAGCAGGCCTTTCGGGCCGGGCTCAGCCGTTGCGCACGCGTGGCGGCAGGTGCCGCGCCAGTTCCGGCAGGGCCCGGCGGCCGGCCTCGTAGCCGGCCTGGATCATCTCCTTGCGGGCATTGAAGTCGGTGCTGCTGTAGCGGCTGGTGTCGGGGCGGATCAGCAGATCGGCCTGCTGGCCCTCCAACTGGGACAGGGCCCGGCCCATGATCTCGAAGGATTGCAGGATCACCTCGTAGAGGCCCGCTCCGATGTCGTTCTTGGGGGGCACACCCACATCGATCGCGATCACGAAATCGGCACCCATGGCGCGCACGGGACGCACCGGCAGCGGGCTGACCAGGCCGCCGTCCACCATTTCCCGGCCATTCACCAGGGCCGGCACGAAGACGCCGGGAATCGCGCAGGAGGCGCGGACCGCCAGGCCGGCGTCGCCGCTGCGCAAGGCATTGGCCTCGCCGTTCGACAACTGGGTCGCCATGGCGCAGAAGGGGATGCGCAGACGTTCGATCGCCTGCTGGCGCAACTGTTCGTTGACCAGCCGCTGCAGGGCCTCGCCGGCGAACATGCCGCGCTTGTTGGCCGAGTTCAGGTCGGCGACGTCGATGTCGCGCACCTTGAGCGCGACCTCCTCGATCTGCCAGGGGCTGAAGCCCGCGGCATAGAACACGCCCACCAGGGCTCCGGCGCTGGTGCCGGCCAGCATGTCGGCGCGGTAGCCGGCTTCGTCCAGCGCCTTGAGCACCCCGATGTGGGCCAGTCCGCGCGCCGAGCCGCCCCCCAGCGCCAGGCCCAGGCGTGGCTGTGCGGGCGCCGGATTGCGGCTGCGGCCGGGTGCTGGCGCCGCCGCCGATTCGGCCCGCGCGGCGCCGGTGATCCACCAGGAAGCGGCTCCGAGCCCACTGGCGAGGGCCGCGCGGCGCTCCATCGACGGGGCGCTCATGAGGCGTCGGCCGGCCTGACCAGGCCCTGATCGATCAGTGACCTGAGCTTTTCCCAGGCCGACTCGAAGGCGTTGGCGGGCTCGCCGTGCGTGATGGTCTCGACCTTCTCGTCGAGGATCAGCACCTCCACGCGCCGGTTCAGGCGGCGACCTTCCTCGGTGGCGTTCGAGGCGACGGGGCGGTTGAAGGCGTAGCCCACGGTCTTCAGCCGGCCGGCGGCCACGCCGCGCGCCTCCAGCGCTTCGCGCACCGTCTGGGCCCGGGCTTCGGAGAGGCTCTGGTTCATGGCGGCGGAGCCGGTGTTGTCGGTGTGGCCTTCGAGCAGGATGTCGTGGTCCGTCTTGGTCAGGAGGATCTGGGCCAGCCGCTCCATGTAGGGCCCCGAGTCGGTCGGGTTGAGGCTCGATTTGCCGACTTCGAACAGCGCGGCACTCGGCAGGAACAGCTGGACCCCGCGCTCGGACTGCGCAATCGGCAGGGTGGGGCCGCTGTAGGCGACCGGTGCCGCAACGGGCGTTGGGGCCGGGGGCGTCTGGCAGGCCGACAGCCACAGGGCCGAGGCGAGGCCCAGGGTGGCAAGGAGGGGGCGGGAGAGTGGAGGCATGTCAGGCCAGCCCGCGAAGGGCGATCAGGAACGATGGCCCGAATTATGGAAACCCGGAGGCCGCGACGGCGCATGTGCGCCGCCCCCAGGCGTGACATTTGGCGCACAAAGGCCATTGCCATGCCGGCCACGGCCTGCGGCCGGGGGCGGTTCAGCGGGCTGCGGGATCGGCCGCGAGGTTGTCGAACTTCTTGAAGTACTGCTTGGCCAGGGCCACCAACTGTGCGTCGCTGGGGTGGTCGGCGCTGATCGAATCGACGATGGTGGCGGCCACGGCCTTCTGGTGGCTGGTGGCCCAGTCACGGAAATTGTTGCGCGCCAGTCCCGGGCCGGCCAGCAGCACTTCGTGGCTGCCTTCGAGGGCGTCGGCAATCGCGGCGTAGAACGCCACGTCATCGCTGCTCTTGCCCTGGTGCTTGTGGTGGCTGCGCGACTTGACGCGCTGCGATTCGACATGCTCGCGGTCGAACATCAGGACATGGGCTTCGGAGTGGTCGAGCCAGACGACGGCGTGAAATGTGCTCATGAAGGGTTCCTTGAAAGGTGGATTGAAGAGGTTGAGAAATGAGGAGACCGCCGCGACAGGCGCGGGGCCTCAGGCGTGCTGGTGTTCGGCGATCTCCTGGCAGCGGATGCAGCGTTCGGCCTCCGGTGCCGCGTGCAGGCGGGCTGTCGGGATGTCGGTGCCGCAGGCGGTGCATTCGCCATAGGTGCCGGCATCGATGCGTTTCAGCGCGGCGTCGATGGCGGCGACCTCCGCCGTCTCGCGCTCATCGAGGGCGTAGGCCAGTTCCCTTTCGGTGGCCGACTGGGCCCGGGAATCCTCGGGTTGCGGTGCGCGTCCCTGGGCATCGGCGCGCGACACCATGCCGCCACGCTGCAAGGCCAGTTGCTCCAGCAGCGAGGCGCGCATGGCCAGCAGTTGCTGCCGGTAGGGGGAAGTCAGTTGGGGATCCATGGGAAGGGCGCCTTTCGGGTGGGGTCGTCAGGAAGTCTGTCTGTGTTTGACTTCATGATCTGCCGGAGTGCCCGCGCCGTCTTTGATGGGCGTCAAGAATCGGACCGTCCCCTGGGCCGGGTGCGGTCCGTCGCCCTGGCGGTGCCCGGTGCCCGGCGCACCGGCCCCGCAGTCTGTCCGTTTGCCGTCGAAGGCCCCGGGGGCAAGGGCCTTGTCCCGGGGGCGGCGGGCAGGCGCCGCCGGCCGGGCGTCACTTCTTCGGGCGACTCAGCATCAGCTCGGTGTTGGTCTTGCGATCGGCCTGGACGCGCTGGACATGGGGGCGCTCACCCATGCGCTTGAGGTAGTCGCGCACCGGCAGGTCGGCCAGGAAGTCGCGGCCCAGCACCAGCTTGGTGGCGCCGCTGATCAGTGGCAGGTGGACGATGGCCGCGCAGTCGGCACGGCTGAACTGCGTGCCGGCGATGAAGGGCTGGTCGAACCGGGCCAGCCGGGCGAATGCGGCAATGTTCTTTTCGAGTTGGACGGCGGTCTTGGTGCGCGCGCCTTCGCTGATCTGCCCACCGAAAAAGGCCTGGGGATAGAGGTTGCGGGCCACCAGCTCGAGGTGCAGTTCGAGAAAGGTCACCAGTTCGCGCACCTTGGCCGCCTCGTAAGCGTCCGTGGGGGTCAGGGCGGGTTCGGGAAAGGCTGTTTCGAGGTAGTCGACGATGACCTCGGACTCGCACAGCGGCCCGTGCTCGGTGATCAGGTAGGGGACCTTGCCCAGCGGGCTGGCGGCCAGGTCGACCTCGCCGATCCAGGCCAGTTCCTCCTCAAAGGGCAGACCCTTTTCGAGCAGGGCGAGTTTGACCTTGTTGTAGTAGTTGCTGGCGGAAAAGCCGCAGAGTCTGAGCATGCATGTCTCCAATCGGAATGGGTTCGCGGGGGATGTCGGCCCGCCATCGTACGGTGCTTCCGGGGGGGCACCGGTCCTGGAGGGGACTGCGCGGATGGGCGCATTGATTCCGTCATAATTTCAATCCATGCAAACCCTCAGAAACAGCCCCGTCATGGCCCGCCTCGTGCTGGCTTGGTTCGTGCTGTTCGTGGGGGCTGCGGCCGCCTCGCCCCTGGTCCGTCCTGTCGGCGTGCAACTGGTCTGTTCCACTGCGGGGCAGGCACGTCTGGTGGTCGACGACGACGGAGGGGCGGTTCCGGGCGACCATGTCCTGGACTGCCCTGCCTGCCTGCCGGGCATGGCACCGGTGCCGTCTGTGTGGCGGCCCAGCCTGCCGCCCCCGGTCTCGGCTCTGGTCCTGGCCCCGGGTTCGGACGCCCCGCACGGGATGTCCGGGGTGGCTGCCGCCCCGCTGCCGGCCCGGGGGCCGCCCGTCCGCGCGTGATGGCTTCAATGGCGTCGGGCGTCTCCTGGAGACGCACCGGGGCCCTGGTGTTCAACACAACGGCGGACGACCGCAGCCGGCCCATGGCCGTGGGCTGCGGCAGCCAAAGGATTTCATGGTGATTCAGAATGATTCGAATAAGGCCCGGGAGGCCCGGGTTTTGGCCATGGGCGAATGCCTGTTCGAGGCCGGCCACGCCGGGCCCGTGTGGCAGGTGACCCGTGGGATGCTGCGGTTGGAGCGCATCGGCGAAGAGGGGGCTTCCTTCGTCCAACTGGCGCTGCCGGGCGATCTGGTCGGCGTCGAGGCCCTGTGCGCCGAACCCTATGCCTTCAGCGTGGCCGCCGTGGTCGACAGCGAGGCGGTGGCCCTGGTGCTGGACAGCGATGCGGCGCGGCACCAGACCCTGGCCCACGCCTTCTTGCAGCAGCAGCGGCGCACGGCCGAGGCGGTGCGCCTGCGCAGCGGATCGGTGGCCAGCCGGGTCGAGCACTTTCTGGGCACGCTGGCCCAGGCCAGCGGCGCCCTGACCCAGCGGGTGCGGGATGCGGAGCTGCCCTATCTGCGCGACATCGCGCAGATCGTCGATTCAGCACCTGAGAGTGTGTGCCGGGCCATGAGCGGCCTGGTCGCGCCGCGCCGGCCGCGCCGACATCGGAGCCCGGCCGCCGCCTGATCGACGACGGGTGTGCCGTCCGGCTCCTGGTCGGGCGGCGCATGGAACCTCGGGACCCCGATCGGGTCTCTGGGAGGCGGTCGCAGAGGCCGCCATGATTTTGTGAACCATCTGAACAGGAGATCGCCATGTCCATCCGCAACACACTCGTGGCCGCAGGCCTGCTGAGCCTGTCTGCCTTCGCACTGGCCCAGGTCGAGGTCAAGGACGCCTGGGCCCGCCTCAGCGTGCCGGGTCAGAAGGCCACCGGCGCCTTCATGACCCTGACCTCGCCTCAGGGCGCGACGCTCGTCGGCGCCAGCACCCCGCAGGCCGCCGTGGCCGAACTGCATGAGATGAAGATGGAGGGTGAGGTGATGAAGATGCACGCCGTGCCTTCGTTGGAACTGCCGGCCGGCAAGCCGGTGGAACTCAAGCCCGGGGGCTTCCACCTGATGCTGATGGACCTCAAGGGCCCCCTGCCCAAGGACAGCACCCTGCCGTTGACGCTGTTGCTGCGCGATGCCAAGGGGGTCGAGACCCGGCAGGAGATCCAGGTCCCCGTCTCGGCCGTGGCGCCCATGCACTCGCACTGACGCGGGCACAGGTTCCTGCCGGAAGCGGGGGCGGCAGTCGCGTGTCGCCCCGGGCTTGGGTTAAGCTGGCTGCCATCCTCCACAACGACCCTGGTGCCCTCATGAGCGACTCGACACCTTTTGGTTTTGGCAAGTTCGTCCCCGGTTTCGATTTCCTGCAGAACCTCGCCAGTTCTGCCGTCAAGGGCGGCGTCGGTGCCGGCGCCTCTTCGCTGCCCGGGCTGTCGAACTGGGTCGCCCCCACCTTGAGCGTCGAAGAGCTCGACCGTCGCATCGACGAGCTCAAGACGGTGCAGTTCTGGCTCGACCAGAATTCGCGCGCGCTCAGCGCCACCGTCCAGGCGCTGGAGGTGCAGAAGATGACGCTGGCCACACTCAAGGGCATGAACCTCAGCGTGGCCGAGCTGGCCAAGGCCTTCCAGATCCAGCCCGGTGCCGCCTCGACCTCCGCCGCAGAGGAGCCGGCGCCCGCAGCGCCGCCCGTGCCCGACAAGGCGGCTGCGCCGGCCGCTGCCGAGGCGCCGGCACCCGAAGCGCCCGCCGCATCGGCCAGTCCTGCCCCGGGGGTGGTCGATCCGATGCAGTGGTGGGGTTCGCTGACCCAGCAATTCCAGCAGATCGCCACCCATGCCCTGCAGGAGGCGGCTGCCAGCGCTGCGGCCGAACCGGGGCGCAACCTGGCGGCCGACATGACCCGGCAGGCCCTGGATGCCGCCGCCAAGACCGTGGCCGCCGCATCGCCGGCGCGCAAGGCCCCGGCCAAGAAGGCCCCCGCCGCTGCGACGGCACCGGCCGCCGCCAAGAAGGCCGCCGCCCGCAAGCGGCCCAAGGCCTGAGGCTTTCTGTCGCCGTCGCTGCATCTCCGGAGCCTTCATGTCCCTGTTTCCCTACGGCCACGCCACCCATCCCCAATGGCGGATGGCCGCCGCCCTGGTGCTGGCGCAACTGCGCGCCCAGATGGCCTTGCCCGACTATGCCCGCCACCCGACCCTGGGGCTGCTGTACATCACCGACCATTACGCCACGCAGGCCCAGGACATCCTGGATTTCCTGACGGCGGAACTGCCCGAGGTCGTCGACTGGTCGGGGACCGTGGGCTTCGGGGTGGCGGCCAACAATGCCGAATACATCGACGAGCCGGCGCTGGCCGTGATGCTGTGCGACCTGCCGGCCCACGAATACCGGGTGTTCTCCGGTGTGGCGCCGCTGGGGCTGGCCTTCGAGGCGCACACGGCCCTGGTGCATGCCGATGCGGCCGCGCCGGATGTGGCGGAGCTGATTGCCGACATGGCCGCGCGCACCGATTCGGGCTATCTGTTCGGCGGCCTGTCGGCCAGCCGCCACGGCAATGTGCAGTTCGCCGTCAGCGGCAACGGCAACATCCGGGGGCAGGGTCTGGCTGCAGGGGTCTTCACCGGCGGGCTCAGCGGCGTGGCCTTCACCCGCGAGGTGGACCTGGTCTCCCGGGTCACCCAGGGTTGTCTGCCGATCGCGCCGGTGCATGAGATCACCGAAGCCGACGGCCATGTGGTGCTGGGGCTGGATGGCGAGCCGGCGTTGGCCGTGATGCTGCGTGACCTCCAGGTCACGCTCGACATCGATGGGCCCCAGCGCAGCCCGGCCCTGCAGAAGGCACTCGAAGTGGTGCGCGCCACCCTGGTCGGTCTGAGCGCTCCCGGCGATGCCAGCCTCGACCGCCAGGGCCATTTCGGCGCCGATGTGCTGGTGCGCCACATCGTGGGTCTGGATCCGGTGCGCCAGGGCGTCGCCGTGGCCGATCCGGTCCAGGCGGGCATGCGGCTGACCTTCTGCCAGCGCCATGCCCAGGCGGCGCGGGCCGACCTGATGCGCATCTGCGCCGAGATCCGTGAGGAACTGGAGCCCGAGACCCTGGGCGTCGATCTCGCGCCGGTCCGGCCGCGCGAGCCGGCGCCTCTGGTCACGCCGCATGGGCGGCGTGTGGCCGGGGCCTTGTACGTGAGCTGTTCAGGGCGCGGTGGCGCGCATTTCGGGGGGCCCAGCGCCGAACTCCAGATCGTGCGCCACGCCCTGGGCGATGTGCCTCTGGTGGGTTTTTTTGCCGGCGGCGAGATCGCCCGCCACCACCTGTACGGCTACACCGGTGTGCTGACGGTCTTCACCACGCCGGCCTGAGCAAGCGCTCAGGGTTCGGTGCTCAGGCGTCTTCGCTGCCGGAGCCGGTGGCGCTGGCGCGGGCCTGCTCGATCAGGCGGTCGAAGACCTTGCTGAGCTGGGCCTGCTCGCGTTCGCTGAGCCCGCCGAAGATCTGCAGATTGCGCTGCTCGATGACCTTCATGGTGCGCTGCCACTTGCGGCGGCCGGCCGCCGTGAGGGTCAGCACCACGCCGCGGGCATCGGTCGGGCTGGTCTTCTTGCGCACCAGGCCCTGGTCGACCAGAGATTGGGCCGCCCGGCTGGCCTGGCCCTTGTTCAGGTTGGCCAGGCGGGCCAGGTCGTTCACCGACAGCGACTCGAAGGAGCCGACGGCCGCCAGACAGCGGCCATCGCTCATGGACATCCCGGCGTCCTGGACGTAGGCGCGCTGGCTTTCCTGATCGGTCAGCTTGTGCAGCAGGTGCAGTCGGTAGCTGAGGGTGCGCTCCAGGGCCACGGGGGCCGGGAGCTCTTGTTGGGGGGTGGAGGTGGTTCGGGCCATGTGCGGAGTCTAAATCGACCAAGGGACTTGGTGCGAGCCTGTGTGAGGACTTGTGCGTCGTTGGGCGCAAAAACAAGGTCGTTGCGGGCCCTCTAGGGGGCGGTCCGGGTCCGGTCCAGCAGCATGGCGTCGCCATAGCTGAAGAAGCGATAGCCCTGGGCGATGGCGTGCCGGTACAGGCCCATGATGTGTTCATAACCGGCCAGGGCGCTGACCAGCATCATCAGCGTGCTCTTGGGCAGGTGGAAATTGGTGATCAGCACGTCCACGACCTTGAAATCGAATCCCGGCGTGATGAAGATCTGCGTGTCGCCCGAGGTCTGGCCCGACTGGGCCCAGGATTCGAGGGTGCGCACGGTGGTGGTGCCCACCGCCACCACCCGCCCGCCGCGCTGGCGGCACCGCTCCAGGGCGGCCAGGGTGTCCAGCGGCACCTGGTACCACTCGCGGTGCATCCTGTGTTCGGCCAGGTTGTCGGTCTTGACGGGCTGGAAGGTGCCGGCGCCCACGTGCAGGGTGACGCTGGCGCGTTCGATGCCGCGCGCCGCCAGTTCGGCCAGCAGGGGCTCGTCGAAGTGCAGGGCGGCGGTGGGCGCGGCCACCGCGCCGGGGTGGCGGGCGAACACGGTCTGGTAGCGCTGCTCGTCCTCGGCCGAGTCGCCGTGTTCGATGTAGGGCGGCAGGGGCACGTGGCCATGGGCGGCCATCAGGGCGTGCGGCTCGCCGCTGAAGCGGAAGCGGAACAAGGCCCCGTCCTCATCGGGCCAGCGGCCCAGCAGGGTGGCGCTGAAGCCGCCCGCCATGCTCAGGCTGCTGCCCACCGGGGGCTTCTTGCTGACCTTCATGTGGGCCACCACCTCGTGGTCCTGCAGCACGCGCTCGACCAGCAGTTCGACCTTGCCGCCGGTGGCCTTCTCGCCGAACAGGCGGGCCTTGATGACCTGGGTGTCGTTGAAGACCAGCAGGTCACCGGCGCGCAGCAGGCCGGGCAGGTCCTTGAAGATGCGGTCTTGGGGCACGGGGCCGGTGCCATCGAGCAGGCGGGAGGCGCTGCGCTCGGTGGCGGGGTGCTGGGCGATCAGCTCTGGCGGCAGCTCGAAGTCGAAATCGGCCAGGGTGAACGGACGGGAGGCGGGGTGAAGCGTCATGGTGCTTGAGGGCCTGACAGGCCCGTGCCAAGGTGGAAAAGGCGCAGATTTTCTCATGGGGTGGGCACGTGGCTTGAAAGACTGGGTAAAAATACAGTCATGGCCTCCAAGCCCTCCGCCACACCGCCATCGCCCGCCGGGCCTGACAAAGCCGCCCCCGCCGGGCGTGAGCTGTCGCCGCCGCAGAAGGCCCTGCTCAAGATGGGGCTGCGGCGCGACATCGACCTGGCCCTGCACCTGCCCCTGCGCTACGAGGACGAGACCCGCATCACGCTGCTGCGCAACGCCCGTGAGGGCGACACGGTGCAGATCGAGGCCACGGTGGTGAAGAGCGAGATCACGATGCGCCCGCGCCGCCAGCTGGTGGTGACGGTGGAGGACGAGAGCGGCAGCTGCGAGCTGCGCTTTTTCAGCTTCTACCCTTCGCACCAGAAGACACTGGCGGTGGGCGCCCTGTTGCGCATCCGGGGTGAGATCAAGGGCGGATTCTGGGGGCGGCAGATGCTGCACCCGGCGTTCCGGCTGGCCGGTGGCGAGCTGCCCACGGCGCTGACACCGATCTACCCGACCGTGGCCCAGTTGCCGCAGCCCTACCTGCGCCGGGCCGTGCAATCGGGCCTGATGCGGGCCGATCTGGACGAGACCGTCCCGGTCGAGCTGCTGCAGGGCATCGATTTCCTGCGCCTGTCCGACCTGCGCTCGGCCCTGTCCTTTCTGCACCACCCGACGCCCGATGTGTCGCTGGCGGCACTCGAAGACCACAGCCACCCGACCTGGCAGCGGCTGAAGGCCGAGGAGTTGCTGGCCCAGCAGCTGTCCCAGCTCGAGTCCAAGCGCGAGCGCGACCGCCTGCAGGCCCCCGCGCTGGCGCCGCAGCGTCAGCGTGGGGTGTTGTCCCTGCATGAGCAATTGCTGGCGGCCCTGCCCTTCGAGCTGACAGCAGCGCAGCGCCGGGTCTGCGAAGAGATCGCGCGCGACCTGGCCCGCGGCGTGCCCATGCACCGCCTGCTGCAGGGCGATGTGGGCTCGGGCAAGACCGTGGTGGCGGCCCTGGCGGCGGCGATCTGCATCGATGCCGGCTGGCAATGCGCGCTGATGGCGCCGACCGAAATCCTGGCCGAGCAGCATTTCGGCAAGCTGGTGGGCTGGCTGGAGCCCCTGCTGGCACCCTTGGGCAAGCAGGTGGCCTGGCTGGCCGGCGCGCAGAAGAAAAAAGAGCGTGCCGCCGCGCTGGCTCTGGTCGAGAACGGTGAGGCGGCCCTGGTGGTGGGCACCCATGCGGTGATCCAGGAGCAGGTCCGGTTCAAGAACCTGGCCCTGGCCCTGATCGATGAGCAGCACCGCTTCGGCGTGGCCCAGCGCCTGGCCCTGCGCGGCAAGCTCGATGACGGCAGCGGGCGCGAGCCCCATCTGCTGATGATGAGTGCCACCCCCATCCCGCGCACCCTGGCCATGAGCTATTACGCCGACCTCGATGTGTCGACCATCGATGAACTGCCGCCGGGTCGTACCCCCATCGTGACCAGGCTGGTGTCCGACAGCCGGCGCGACGAGGTGGTGGCGCGCATCGCCGATCAGATCGCCCAGGGGCGCCAGGTCTATTGGGTCTGCCCCCTGATCGAAGAGAGCGAGGCCCTGGACCTGAGCAATGCCACGGCCACCCATGCCGACCTCAGCGATGCACTGCCGGGCGTGATGGTGGGGCTGCTGCATTCGCGCATGCCCACCGCCGAGAAAAAGGCGGTGATGGAATTGTTCACCCAGGGCCAGATGGGGGTGCTGGTGAGCACCACGGTGATCGAGGTGGGGGTGGATGTGCCGAATGCCTCGCTGATGGTGATCGAGCATGCCGAGCGCTTCGGCCTGAGCCAGCTGCACCAGTTGCGCGGACGGGTGGGCCGGGGGGCCGCCGCCTCGGCCTGCGTGCTGCTGTATGCCACCAATGACAACGGGCGCCTGGGCGAGACCGCCCGCGACCGCCTGCGCGCCATGGCCGAGACGGCCGACGGTTTCGAGATCGCCCGGCGCGACCTGGAGATCCGCGGGCCCGGCGAGTTCCTGGGGGCGCGTCAGTCGGGTGCGCCGCTGCTGCGTTTTGCCGACCTGGCCACCGACACCGTGCTGCTCGACTGGGCCCGCGAGGCGGCGCCGCAGATGCTGGACCGCCACCCTGAAAAAGCCCAGCTGCACATCAGCCGCTGGTTGGGGGGAAAATCCGAATACCTCAAAGCCTGACCTCGGGCCGGACCGCTGCAAAGACCCCCCATGACCCTGACCGAACTCAAATACATCGTCGCGGTGGCGCGTGAAAAACACTTCGGCAAGGCTGCCGAAGCCTGTTATGTCTCCCAGCCCACGTTGTCGGTGGCCATCCGCAAGCTCGAGGACGAGCTGGAGGTGAAACTGTTCGAGCGCAGTGCCAACGAGGTCAGTGTCACGCCGCTGGGCGAGGAGATCGTGCGCCAGGCGCAGAGCGTGCTGGAGCAGGCGGCCGCCATCAAGGAGATCGCCAAACGCGGCAAGGACCCGCTGGCCGGGGCCCTGAAGCTGGGGGTGATCTACACCATCGGCCCCTACCTGCTGCCCGACCTGGTGCGCCAGGCCATCTCGCGCACCCCGCAGATGCCGCTGATGCTGCAGGAGAACTTCACCGTCAAGCTGCTCGAGATGCTGCGCACCGGCGAGATCGACTGCGCCATCATGGCCGAGCCCTTCGCCGACACGGGACTGGCGCTGGCGCCGCTCTACGACGAGCCCTTTCTGGCCGCCGTGCCCAGCACCCACCCACTGGCGGTCCGCAAGGGCATCACCGCCGAAGAGATGAAGAGCGAGACCATGCTGCTGCTGGGCAACGGCCACTGCTTCCGTGACCATGTGCTCGAGGTGTGTCCCGAATTCGCCCGCTTTTCCAGCAATGCCGAAGGCATCCGCAAGAGCTTCGAGGGCTCCTCGCTCGAGACCATCAAGCACATGGTGGCCGCCGGCATGGGCGTCACCCTGGTGCCGCGCCTGAGCGTGCCCAAGGAATCCCTGCAACGGCGCAAGGGCCGGAAGGCCGGTGACGAGCCCCATGTCGTCTACCTGCCCTTCGAGGGCGATGTGCCGTACCGCCGCGTCGTGCTGGCCTGGCGCCGCAGTTTCACCCGCTACGAGGCCATCGCGGCCTTGCGCAATGCGATCTACGCCTGCGAGTTGCCTGGGGTGCAACGTTTGTCATGACACAAGTCGAGCGGTAGTCTTACAGATATGGGTGGAGGTTTGCATTAGCCTGTATGGCGCATTTGAACTTGCACATATCTGTTTCATACCCGTCCCTGTGTTTTTCGAGGAGCATTCCCCATGGCAAAAGCCCCCCGCAGCCCGGCCGCGCAGGCCGCCCCGGCGATCAACATCGGCATCAGCGACAAAGACCGCGCGGCGATCGCCAAGGGCCTGTCGCGCCTGCTGGCCGACACCTACACCCTGTACCTGACCACCCACAATTTCCACTGGAATGTGACCGGGCCGATGTTCAACACGCTGCACACCATGTTCATGACGCAGTACACCGAACTCTGGAATGCGGTCGACCCGATCGCCGAGCGCATCCGCTCGCTGGGGCACCCGGCACCGGGTTCGTACGCCGACTTCGGCAAGCTCGCCAGCGTGCCGGACGCCGCGGGCACGCCGCCCAAGGCGCTCGAGGTGGTGCGCATGCTGGTCAACGGCCATGAGGCGGTGGCCCGCACGGCGCGCGAGCTGTTCCCGGTGGCGGACAAGGCCAGCGACGAGCCCACGGCCGACCTGCTCACCCAGCGTCTGACGGTGCATGAGCAGACCGCCTGGATGCTGCGCTCCCTGCTGGAGGATTGACGGCGGCGCCAGGCGCCCGGCTGGTCGACGCGGCGCATGGGCGACAATCGCGCACGCCTTTTCGCCCCGGATTCCGCCATGACCGCTTCCGCCCCTTCGGCCCGCCCGGGCCGTCTTTCGCTGTACCTCAACCTGATCCGCTGGGATCGCCCGGCCGGCTGGCTGCTGCTGCTCTGGCCCACGCTGACGGCGCTGTGGCTGGCCGCCGGCGGCTTTCCGGGCTGGCACCTGTTGGGGGTCTTCACCCTGGGCACCGTGCTGATGCGCAGCGCCGGCTGCTGCGTCAACGATGTGCTCGACCGCGATTTCGACCGGCATGTCAAACGCACCGCAGCCCGGCCCGTCACCAGCGGGGCGCTGTCGGCGACCGAGGCCCTGGGCGTGGGGGCGGTGCTGGCCCTGCTGTCCTTCGCCCTGGTGCTG